>JAJYGS010000117.1 GCA_021785055.1 Nitrospirota bacterium
TAAGCTGTCCGTGAAGACGCCGGTGCCGGGTCTGTATCTTGCGGGACATTGGACGATGAATCCAGGCGGAGTGCCCGCCGCATTCGTAAGCGGGAAACTCGCTGCGGAAGAAGTCCTGAAGGGCTAAATTATCCGGCTGTCCAGGTTGAAGACCTGTCCGCTTACGGATTTAATATAAATAAGATTAAATATGAAAAAAGCGGCTTCGGCAGGTTCCGAGTAGGTTTTCAGCAGGTTGTCCGCGAGCGCGTTCTCCTTTGCCTTGTCCGATGCCGCCTCTCCCATATCGGTCGGCATATATCCCGGCAGGACGCAGTTTACCTGTATGCCGTGAGGCGCGAGCTCTATGGCTGCGGCCTTTGTGAGGCCAATCAAAGCGGCCTTGGATGCGGCATACGCCGAATGACCGCCCCTTCCTTTGACGCCTGTTATCGATGAAATATTGATTATATGTCCGAAGCCCTGACGGGCCATAACCTCCGAAGCAGCCCTTATGGCATTAAATGGCCCCTTCAGGTTCGTCCGCAACGTTTCATCCAATATATTTTCAGAAAGCCGAAGGAGCAAGCCCTCATTAGATATGCCTGCGTTGTTTATCAGAACGTCAAGCCTTCCAAAGCGCGCAACAGCCGCATTTATAAGGTTCTCAGCCTGTACCAGTTCGCCGACATCCGCGCGGATTAATAATGCGTCGCCGCCCGACGACATAATCTCTTCGGCGACTTTCTCGGCTTCGGTCTTTGAGCGTAGATAATTTACCGCTACTCCCCAGCCGGAACGCCCGAACACGAGCGCAACCTCGCGCCCAAGACCTCTCGAAGAGCCGGTTACTATGACGACTTTTCGCATCACAGTTTTTTCATAGCCTCCAGGAGAGCGCTTATTTCCGAAGGCGCGTGCGCAGCCGAGACAGTTAGTCGGACACGGCATTCTCCTTCGGGTACGGTAGGCGGTCTGATTGCCGGGGCATAAAAACCCGAGGCCAGTAGCGCGTCCGACAATCTCACCGCCTCTTCCGCCGGGCCTGCGATTACGGGAATTATTGGAGTGTCGCCGCCTGTTATCCTGTATCCTATTTTATTCAGTCCCTCTCGGAGTGTCTTGGCGTTTTCATGCAGGCGCGCGAGCCTTCCCGGTTCATGCCGCAAAATTTCTAATGCGGCCAGGGTCGCCGCGCATGCGGAAGGCGGCAGGGCGGTGGAGAAGATAAAAGTGCGGGCTGTATTGATCAATAGTTCCATATATTCAGTATTTCCCGCGGCAAATGCGCCGTAAGAGCCGAGCGCCTTTCCGAGCGTGCCCATCTGAACAACATCGTGTTCCGGAGAGATTTTAAAATGTTCAAATATTCCGCGTCCGGTCTCTCCAAGGACTCCGGTTGAGTGCGCCTCGTCGATATATAAACGAGCGCCGTATGTATTTGCAAGGCGCATTATCTCAGGGAGCGGCGCGATGTCCCCATCCATGCTGAAAACAGCCTCGGTTACAATCAATCTTCTGCCGCCGGATTTCTCTGACAGCAGTTTCTTTAAGTGGACGTGGTCGTTGTGGTCATAAATATTTACCTTCGCCCCGGAGAGCCTGCAACCGTCTATTATGCTCGCATGGTTTAAGCGGTCGCTGAAGATTGTATCGCCTTTTCCCGCAAGGGTCGGGATTATCCCGGTGTTTGCCAGGTAGCCGGAGCCGAAAAGCAGGGACGACTCCGCCGATTTGAACCCGGCAAGCTCTCCTCGGAGTTTCTCGTGGTATGACGTATGGCCGGAGATAAGCGGCGCGGAACCTGCTCCAAAGCCGGAACTTTGCGAGGCTTCCTGTGCTGCGGAGATTACTTCCGGATGGTTTGCGAGGCCAAGGTAGTCGTTCGCGCAGAATAAAACGACCTCCCGTCCGTCGATTGATGCGCGGGTATGTGAAATTCTTTCTACTGTTTTTAGATGACGTTTGTACGGGAACTTATCCATAACTGCTTATTTATTGTCTGCATGCAGGACTTCCACGTTTCCGTTTACCAGTACAGGCGTCTTGCGCATGTAGCCGATATATTCATCGATGTCGAGATTTTTCTTGTGCACGAAGAAAGCCCGCCCGCCGAACCTGCATCCGGTTTCTTTCATGGACGCTATCCTGCAATACCCAAAGGCCCTTGACGCGACGTAACCCGTGGTATAGTGCGGGTCGTCGGATATGCATAGTTCGGCTACCGCTTCCGGAGCGTTCGCAGCCTTCGTAGCCAGCGCAAGCGCTTCCCGGAAATGCGGCGTGGTGCAGGCCAGTTCATTCTCAGCCGGCGAGATATGCGTTTCGGCCTCTTTCGCCCAGTCAACCGCGCGCGCCCTTATACCGCGCTCCCCGTCAGGCTCCAGGCGTTCTCCCGTCGTTGCATCGACAAGCATCGCCCCGCGCATGTTCCCTCCGGCTGGCGATGCGCCTGAGATAATTGCTTCAAGGGCTATTTTCGCAGCCTCTTCCGAGACGCCGGCCTTTACAAGCTCGGAAATAGCGATTTCGTGGGACACGTGCAGGGCTGGAGCTTGGGGTATAATTACCCTAAGCGGCTTGAGTCTCAGAATTTCCCTGCCCGCGAGGGATTCCACGGTGATTTTTATCTCTTCCGGCGCGCCGTTCTCGTGGGTCATTGCGCGGCTGATAAGCGAGGCCGCAGCGGTCTCTATTTCGTCATCCGGGACGATCCTTTCCGCGCCGGAGGTATGCGTTCCGCCCCTTGACGCGCGCATCCGTACGGAGAAAAGCTCAGCCATGAAGCCGCATCCCAAGGTCGTTTATCATGCGCAGGTCGTCTTCGAAATTCCTGCCGTTCGTGGTCAGATAATCTCCCATCAATATCCCGTTTGCGCCCGCCATGAAAACCATCGGGTGCAGCTCTCTCAAGCCAGTCAACCTGCCGCCGCATACGCGGATTTCCTTCTCAGGCAGGACGTGGCGGAGCAGGGCGATGGATTTGAGCGCTTCGAGCGGGGTAATGAAATCAGTATCCTCAAGCGGCGTGCCGGGGATGGGCATCAGGAAATTGACCGGCACGGAGTCTACGTCAAGCCGGGCCAGTTCGGAGGCCATCTCCGCCCTGTCAGGCATATCCTCCCCCATTCCGAAGATGCCTCCGCTGCACGTGGAAAGCCCGGCCTCTTTGGCGGCTGAAAGTGTTTCGATGCGCTCGTCGTACGTGTGCGTGGAGCATATCCTGGGGAAAAAGCTCCTCGACGTCTCCAGGTTATGGTGATAGCGGTGCAGGCCCGCTTCATTTAATATGCGAAGCTGGGGCAGGGATAAAGCCCCAAGCGTGGCGCAGGGCAGAAAACCGATTTCCCGCACCTTCTCGACCATCCGGGCGATAGAGGAAAGCTCTTTTTCCGAGCCTATACCCCTCCCGGAGGTTACGATACAGAAACGCCGGACGCCTTTTTCAAAAACCCGTTTTGCCGCAGAGATAACGTCGCCTTCCGGCAGAAGGGGGTATGCCCTTGACCGGGCTGTGTGATGGGCGGACTGGGCGCAAAAGGCGCAGTCTTCGGGGCAGTTCCCGGAGCGGGCGTTGATTATGGAGCATGCATCCACCACGGGGCCGAAATTCTTCTCCCGAATGCCCCCTGCGGCCATTATAAATTCCCAGGGTTTTTCCCCTAACTCCTTAAAAAGGCTATTGATTTTCATTTTAATAAATAAACGCTATCCTTGAGAACAAGTAGAACATGAGGCTACACGCGGCAGGCGTTATTGTCAACACGAAATTTATGAGAGGTGTGCAAAAAATCAAGGCCTGTATTTAAATTGGAGGCCATAAAGGCTTTAAAGACCTTGACATCTGTATCTAAAGAAATTAATATAAAATGTAAATTGGAAGAAAAGTTTCGGGAGTCAAGATGTTCGAAAAATTTACAGACAGGGGCAGGAAGGTGATAATCTTCGCCAGGGAAGAGGCGGAGAGGCATCAGAACGATTACCTTGGGACCGAACACCTGCTGCTTGGGCTTCTTCGGGAGGACGACGGGATTCCTATCGCCGTGCTTCGGAAGCTTGGGCTGAATACCGAACAGGTGCGGATGGAGGTGGAGCGCAACCTCCCGGGAGGAATGGGAAATCTCGCATTCGGCGAGATACCCTTCACCCCAAGGGCGAAGAAAGTTCTGGAACTGGCGATAGAAGAGGCCCGGCTCTTGGGCCACAACTATGTCGGCAGCGAACATCTCCTGCTCGGAATAATAAGGGAAGAAGAGGGGATAGGGGGCAAAATCCTTCGGAACCTTGGAGCGCATCTCCTCGGCGCCCGCCAGCTTACGATAAACTTCGTCCGCAGAAGCCCCGGCCAGGCCGCGCGGGACAAGAAAAGCCCCACCCCGGCGCTGGACGAGTTCGGGCGCGACCTTACCCAGCTTGCCAGAGAC
>JAJYGS010000089.1 GCA_021785055.1 Nitrospirota bacterium
GCCGGTACGCCTCCGAGAGGCGCTTCAATATCTCGTCCGAGATTCGCACGTCCTCGGTATAGTCGGACGCGGATACCCAAAGCCTCAGTATCTCGGCCCCGTACTGGTCGATTACCTTCTGCGGCGCGATGACGTTGCCCTTGGATTTGGACATTTTTTTGCCCTTGCCGTCCATCGTGAAACCGTGGGTGAGAACGCTTATAAACGGCGCCTCGCCCACCGTGCCGACGGACGTAAGGAGAGAGCTCTGGAACCAGCCCCTGTGCTGGTCGCTGCCTTCGAGGTATAAGTCCGCGGGCCATCCAAGCTCAGGCCGCTTCTTCAATACCGCCGCCTGACTCACTCCGGAGTCGAACCAGACGTCGAGTATGTCGGACTCCTTTTTAAATTCCCCGCCGCCGCACTTCGGGCATTTCGTCCCTCCCGGCAGGAGTTCGCTTGCGTCTTTTGTGAACCAAATATCCGCGCCGCCTTGTTCCATGAGATTCGCCACGTGTTCGACGATTTTTTCGTCCATCAGCCGCGCACCGCACCCGGCGCACTGGAATATCGTAATCGGCACGCCCCACGACCTCTGGCGGGATATGCACCAGTCCGGGCGGCTCTCAATCATGCCCCGGATGCGGTCTATGCCCCACTCCGGAACCCATTTAATTTTATTTATATATTCCAGCGCTTTTTCGCGCAGGCCGTTCTTCTCCATTGAGATGAACCACTGCTCCGTCGCGCGGAACAGCACCGGGTTCTTGCACCGCCAGCAGTGCGGATAGGAATGGGAAATCGGCTCCGCCGCCAAAAGCGCGCAGACTTCGGTAAGCTTCTCTATTATTGCCTTATCCGCCTTGAATACATGTTGCCCCGCGAAAAACTTTACGTCTTCGGTAAACTTCCCTTTATCATCGACCGGTGTATATATGTCAAGTCCGTATCTCTGCCCTATCTCGAAATCCTCCTGCCCATGTCCCGGCGCGGTATGGACTATTCCCGTACCCGCCTCAAGAGTTACGTGCTCTCCCGTCAGCACGGGAGAGAGGCGGTCGAGAAACGGATGCCGGAAATTAATGCCTTCTAAATCTTTTCCTTTTAGCTCCAATAGTGTGGAAATTGCACTTGAATAATCATCAAGATCATATAAAGCGAGTGTTTTTTCTACGGCTTTTAATAATGATGGTATTAATTCAGAAGCAATTATCCAACACTCATTCTCCGCTATTTTGATTAGAGAATAATTATATTCCGGGTGCACAGACAGCGCGAGGTTCGCGGGCAATGTCCACGGAGTAGTTGTCCAAATTACGGCGTAAACCGGCAGGTCTCCGGCGGCGCCCTGAAGTTTTTTCAAAGTATCTTTTGCGTTAAAATTATTCTTCTCCGCCCAGTCCGCTAAGCTTCCGTCCAATTCAAACTTCACATAAACGGATTTCGATGTATGGTCTGCGTATTCCACTTCCGCCTCGGCCAGGGCCGTGACGCAGGAAGCGCACCAGTGGATGGGTTTCTTGCCCTTGTATACCCCGCCGTTGCCCACGAACTTGCCGAACTCTCGGACGATTGCGGCCTCGTAGGCGTAGTTCATCGTGAGGTAGGGGTTATACCAGTCTCCGTTGACGCCGAGGCGGATGAATTCGTCCCTCTGTATCTCCACGAATTTCTTGGCGTATTCCCGGCAATGCCCGCGAAACTCGCCCGGCGGCATGGAGTCCTTTTTACCTTTTAAGTCCTTGTCCACCTGAAGCTCTATCGGCAGGCCGTGGCAGTCCCAGCCGGGGACGTAAGGGGCGTCGTATCCCTCCATCGTCTTGGCCTTCACGATTATGTCCTTCAATATCTTGTTCAGCGCGTGGCCGATGTGGATATGGCCGTTGGCGTAGGGCGGGCCGTCGTGGAGGATGAACTTCTCGCGTCCGGCGCCGCGCGTCCGGAGAAGCCCGTAGAGGTCTAACTCCTTCCAGAGCTTAAGGAAATCCATCTCCCTCGCGGAGAGGTTCGCCCGCATGGGGAAATCCGTCTTCGGGAGGTTCAATGTGTCTTTGTAGTCCATTATTATCCCTGAATAAATAAGATTGTTTAGAATAGGGAATCATATCACCAGTGGGCATTCGATGTCAAGAATGCCATGATTTTACGTAATCTTACGATTTCCGCTTGACCGCGTGTCCGGTTCACTATATCTTTTAAATTAGGTAAGCAGGCCAGTGAGAGGACGAATAACCCAGTAACCCGTTTTTAAAAAGGAGGACGGAATGTACAAAAAGGTGCTTGTCGCATACGACGGCTCGGATAAGGCCCACGACGCTTTCAATTTCGCGCTGGAGATGGCAGTCAACTGCCCGGACTCGTCCACAAAACTGGTCGTCGTTTCCGTGGCGCAGATGCCGGAGCCGATGGATTATGTCGAGATGAACCCCGGCGCCATAATCGACGGCATCACCAGGTACTACGAAGACCTCTTCAAAGGCCTCAAGGCCGAGGCGGAGAAGAAGGGAGTCAATATCGATACTAAGGTAATCGTCGGGCATCCAGCCGATATGATTGTAAAATATGCGCAGGAAAAGGCTGCGACATGAATTGTGATAGGTCATCGGGGCAGGTCCAAGGTCGCCGACTGGCTTCTCGGTTCGGTATCGAGGAGGGTGGCTTCCTACTCGCACTGCTCCGTTACAATCGTAAAATAGTTCGTGAAGAAGCTCGGCCTGGACCGGAACATATACGTGGCGGGGATTGTCAGCCTCCTCATGGATATTTCGAGCGAGATGATTTATCCCCTGATGCCGCTTTTTCTCTCCAGCGTCCTTGGCGCAAGCAAGGAGTTAATCGGCCTCATCGAAGGCGTCGCCGAGTCCACGGCGAGCATCGTCAAGATATTCTCCGGCTGGTTGTCCGACAAGGTCGGCAAGCGCAAGGGCCTTACGGCGGGGGGTTACGGTTTCTCCACCCTGAGCCGGCCAATCTTAGCGCTCGCGACGGGCTGGCACATGGCGCTGATTGCCAGGTTCCTCGACCGTGTCGGCAAGGGCGTGCGCACCGCGCCCAGGGACGCAATAATCGCCGAATCGACGGAACCCGACAGATACGGCGCGGCCTTCGGCTTCCACCGCGCGATGGATACCGTGGGCGCGGTAATCGGCCCGGCTACGGCTTTCTTCATGCTGAGGGCCTTCTCCGGCAACTTCCGCAATGTCTTCTGGGTCTCGATGATACCGGGGGCGCTCGCGGTAATCACAATCCTCCTCTTTATCCGTGAAACCGCGGGTAAGCAGGCTGGCGGCCGGCAGAAAACCGCGGTTTCCGGGCAGGGGTCTTCCGGCCCGAAATTATCCTGGGGAAAGCTGTCAGGCCGGTTCAGGTTCTTCGTCATAATCGCCGCGGTATTCTCCGCGGGCAACTCCAGCGACGCTTTCCTTATCCTGCGCGCCAGGCAGGCGGGAATAAGCTCCGCGATAATCCCGCTTTTATACATGATGTTCAATACGATTTATTCGCTTGTATCCCTGCCGGCCGGGATTGCGGCGGACAAATTCGGCAGGAAGCGCATGATACTGGCGGGGTTTATTATTTTCTCGGCTGTCTATTTCGGGTTCGCGAGATTCGCGAGCGTCCGGAGCGTATGGTATTTGTTCGGCGCATACGGCATTTTCATGGGCCTGACGGAGGGCATACAGAAGGCGTACATAGCCGAGGTCCTGCCGCAGGAATTCAAGGCGACGGCATTCGGGATATACAACATGATGGTGGGCCTTGCGCTTCTCCCGGCGAGCATAATCGGCGGCTGGCTCTGGGACCACGTCTCGCCCGCAGCGACGTTCTACTACGGTTCGGTCATGGCGCTAATCTCCGCCGGGCTGTTTGTCGTATATATAATTATTTATGGTCAGGAGAACGGGGGAAAGGTTTGAAGGGCCGACGCATTGGTCGGCCCCGCAATCCTCTTTCCCCCAGGCTATCCTATCCCGTGCTGTATCTTGCAGGCGCGGAGGGCGTTCTTCATAAGCATCATGTTCGTTACGGAGCCTACGCCGCCGGGGACGGGTGAGATGGCGCCTGCCGCCTCCTTCACGTTCTCGAAGTCCACGTCGCCGACGGTCTTCGTCTTGGGTTTTCCCTTGTCGTTCAGTACCGGCTTGCCCTCGGCGTCAAGGACGTTCACGCGGTTGATGCCAACGTCTATGACAATCGCGCCGGGCTTGACCATGTCCTTCGTAACGAGCCCGGCCTTGCCCGCCGCGACGATGAGTATGTCCGCGCCCAGTGTATGTTTTTTCGTGTTGCCCTTCTGGGAGGTGAAGATGTGGACGTTGGAAGTCGTCGCGTTTCTGTTCAGAGCGATGAGCATCGCGGGTTTGCCGACGATGTTGCTATGTCCTACGACGACTATCTCAGCGCCGGTGAAGTCCACTCCCAGCCTGTCGAGCATCTCTATGCAGGCCGCCGGGGTCGCAGGCGGGAACGTCGGCTCTCCCAGGGCCAGCTTGCCCATGTTGGACGGATGGAAGCAGTCTATGTCCTTGTTCACGTCTATCGAGTTTATTATTGCGGAGTCGCTAATCTGGGCAGGGAACGGCCTGAGCGGGAGTATCCCCGAGACGGACTTATCCGCGTTCAGTTTGTTTACCTCCTCGACTACCTGGGCCTCAGTCGAGCTCTCCGGCGGATTGCAGTTCACATACGCAAATCCGACCTCCGCGCAATTTTTTTCCACCTGGCCGCGGTACATCTTCGCGCCGTAGTTGTCTCCGACGAGAAGCGTCGCGATTCCCGGCGTTATGCCCTTCGCCTTCAGGGCCTCCACCTCCTTTATTATCTCCTTCTTTATCTCTTCGCCTATTTTGTTCCCGTCGATGATTGTTGCAGACATATTAGCCTCCCTTTAAGTTTGTAAACCCTCACCCCCTGCCCCTCTCCCGAAATGGGCGAGGGGTTAAGGAAAATCGTCATTCATGCGAAAGCGGGAATCCAGCGACCTTATCCTATCTTCTCGTAAGTAATTCTTGCTACTTTCTCTTTTAGTTCTCCCGCTTCCCTCACCATCGCCTGCATGGCGTCCCATTTCTCTTTTACATATTCCGCGTCTTTTATCGACACCAGGTTAATCCGCACGTTCATGGCGGCGGCATTCACTGCGGCGTCGGCGAAAAGCGCCGCGACGCCGGCGTCGGATACCGCGCCCTTGTTCCCTTTCTCGCCCGCCGGGACGGTCAGCCTCGCCACCTCAAGCGCCCGAAGACCTATCGCAAACGGCACCTCCGTCGCGGCCTTTAAGCCCTCCTGTATTTTCTCGTCGCGTGCGGCTTTCTGTTCGTCTGTGTCCTTCGGCATCCTGTATGCCGCAGACGCCGCCGCAAATGCCTCCGTATCCTCCTGGAGAAGCCGCATAAGCTCCGCACGGAGCCGCTCGGACTCGTCCTTTATCCCCTCTATATCGTCCTGGACGCCGGCGTATTTCTCCTTTCCGAGCGTGAGGTAACATACCATCCCCACAAGAGCCGCCGCCTCCGAGCCGACAAGCGCAGCCGCGCTTCCGCCGCCCGGTTCCGGGGATTTGGATGACAGCTTGTCCAGGAAATGCCGCATAGGCTGGTCTACATACATTTTCACCTCAATATGTCCGGCTTTCTTTTGGTTACATTTCTTCCACTCGAAAGAAATGTAACTTATTAGCACAAACGTTTTCCACGGTCAAGACTAATTTGACAGCAGCCTGCTGCCATGATAATAATATTTAAAAGCGGTAGAGCGGTGATTTTCCTTGACTATTTCATAGGATTAGGTATATTTATGGCCATAAATTTACGTTCCAGGAGACCTCCCGGAGGCCTGTGTGTATTATAAATTTTTGCTCCCTGCGATGCTTTTCATAGTCTTTTTTGCGTCCCCCGCTTTCGGACAGCAGAGGTTCTGTGTCATAACCCTTAAAAACGGGAACACGATAGAGGCCAACTCCTGCCATGAAAAGGGGCACAGGGTATACCTGAAATTCGCGCTCGGCGAGGCGTCTTTCGACCTCTCCGAGGTAAAATCCATAACCGGAGGATCCGGCAGTTCTAATTTATTCCAGGACAAGGGGAAATACCAGCCGCCAAGCCCTGAGGAAGAGGCGAGCTCCGCCGAGCCGGACTATGCGATGGACCCGGCGCAGGCGAAAAAGGAAAAGAAATTCGACGACTTCTTTGACAAATACTGGCAGGCGGATTCGGCCACGCAGGCCAAGATGGACAAGAAGATGGACAAGGTCTTCGACGATTATTTCAATACGTCGGAACAACCTGGTAAATCGCAGGATAAATAACCCGCCCCGCCAACCAACGCAAATCTGCTATTTTTCAATCCACATCCTGAAGGAGCTTCAACTGCTTTTCCTGGTCTAAGACCGCCTTCGCCGGGGTTGGTGCCGGGGCCTGGGAAGACGCGGGCACCGCCTCCGTCGGGGCGGAGGAATACTGGGTGGGTTCCGTGCCTTTTTTGAAGACCTCGGTTATGACGTCCTGGCTTGCGGATGTCGGCAGAAGCCCCGTCGCGGCATCGATTTTCACGAAATTCATGTCGTCGGGGACGACGAAGTCGTCGGGCGGCTCCGAAGCGACCGCCGGGGCCATGAACCGCACCCATATCGGCAGCGCGGCCCTCGCGCCTGATTCTCCGTGCCCAAGACTCCTGCCGTCGTCGAAACCCACCCATACCCCGGCCACGAGCTGGGGCGTATATCCGACGAACCAGGCGTCCCTGTAGTCGTTGGTCGTCCCGGTCTTTCCCGCAACCGGCCTGCCGAGCGTCGCGGCCAGCCTGCCCGTCCCGCGCAGGATGGCGTCTTCGAGCATACTGGTTACCTGGTAAGTCGCCTCCGGGGACATCGCAGGCACGTGCGGGGACTCGTGCTGCTCCAGGATGCGGCCCCTCCTGTCCGTTACCTGGACGATGGTAATCGGGTCTATGTCGTAGCCGCCGTTGGCGAACGCGCAGTAGGCCGAAGTCATCTCAAGCGGAGTCGCGCTGCATGAGCCGAGCGCGAGGGTGAGGTTTCGCGCGAAAGGCCCGGTCATGCCGAGCTTCTGCGCAAGGCCGATTACCTTGTCCACGCCGATACGGTTTAAAAGCTCGATTGTTACTACGTTCCTTGAGAATACCAGGGCCTCTCTAAGGCGCGTCGGGCCGTAGTATTCGTGGTCGTAGTTGTTGGGCTTCCAGTGGTCGTTGTCGTAGCTTCGGGGTTCGTCGTTTATGATGGACGCCGGAGTAAAGCCGTTTTCCATCGCCGTGGCGTATACGAGCGGCTTGAATGCGGAACCCGGCTGCCTGTGGGCCATCGTCGCGTGGTTGAACTGGCTCTTCTGGAAATCCACGCCGCCGACCAGAGCCTTTACCTCTCCGGTCAGGGGATCCATCGCCACGAGCGCCGCCTCGCACACCGGCTCCTGCTCAAGCGTGAACGAGAGGAGCTTCTCGTGCCTGTCGTATCCCTTCCTCCGGACCTCTATAACATATCCCGGCCTCAGTATGTCCGAGGACGTCTTCTTTTTCGGGCCCCAGCCCGCGGCCCATCTCATGTCCGGCCAGGCGAGATAGCCCTTGCCGCCGCGCACGGATAAGACGGCGCCCTTTCTGTCCACCTTCAGAACCGTCGCCGTAACGACCTCGCCCGGCTGGAAGGCCGAAGCCGCGACGGGTTTTTCGCCGAAGAGCTTTTTTACGACCTTTTCGCTCCTTGCGGCAAGCGGTCCCTGCCATCCCTCCCGCTTCGCAAGCTCCCGCGCCCCGGACTCCACCGCCCGGTTCGCCTCCGCCTGCATCCGGTAGTCTATTGCCGTCTTTACGTTCAGGCCCTCGATATATACTTTCTGCGCCCCGTATTTCTTCTCAAGGTATGTCCGTATCTGCTCCACCAGATAAGGCGCCACGTCTTCGTTTACCCAGCTGTTCTTAAGCGCGAGCGGGCGGGCCGCCGCAAGCTTCTTCTCTCCCCGGGAGATATACCGCTCCTCTACCATCCTCTTCAAGACCACTTCCTGGCGCCGCTTAGCCATCTGCATGTTGTTGTAGGGCGAGTAGCCCTCCGGAGAGCGGATAAGCCCCGCTATCATGGCGCACTCGGATAGGTTTAAGTCTCCTATGTGCTTCCCGAAATACGTCCTCGCCGCCATCTCCACGCCGTATGCGCCGTGCCCGAAATATATCTTGTTTAAGTAAAGCTCCAGTATCTCGTTTTTTGTCAGCTTCTGTTCGATCTTCCGGGCGAGCACCATCTCCTTCAGCTTGCGGCTGATGCTCTTCTCCGGCGTGAGGAAGAGCACCTTGGCGAGCTGCTGGGTGATGGTGCTCCCGCCCTGCCTGAAACTGAGCGTGAAGACGTCCGTCACCAGGGCGCGGGCAATGCCCTCGAAGTCCAGCGCGCCGTGCCTGTAGAAGCGCGCGTCTTCGACTGCTATGACGGCGTTTTTCAGGTCGTCCGGCATCTGCGAGAGCGGTACGAATATACCCTTGTCCACCTTTATCCTGCCTATGAGGTGGCCGTCTTCCGAGTATACGCGGGTGCCGATGGGCGGCTTGTAGTTCTTAAGCGATGTGATTTCCGGCAGGTCTTTGTTTACGGAGGTTATTATCGCGTAGCTCGCACCGCAGGACACGGCGATTATGGCAATCGTCGCGAGGATTATTACGTGTAACTTTTTCATTGTATTCCCTTAATTGCCAATAAAAAACCGACGCGAAGAATCATAGCACCGCGGGGGGATTAATGCAATAGCTCTCCGCCCGGCTGTAGTCAAGGAAACCCGCATTGACGGCTGCAAATATCGGTGATACATTTTGTAAGTGGGTAAAAACCTGATTATTTTGGCGGGGTTAACAGGGAGGTCGATTATGGCTAAGGATATAAAAAAGGGCGGGTTGCTTACGCCGCAAAACTCTGTCCTGATAATGATTGACTACCAGCCGCAGATGTTTTTCGGCGTGCAGTCCATTGACAGGCAGCTGCTTATCAACAATATAGTCGGGCTTTCAAAGGCGGCAAAGGTTTTTCACGTCCCGACTATAGTCACCACAATAGCCGCCGACAGTTTCAGCGGGCCGGATCTGCCTGAGATCGAGGACGTATTCTCCGGAGTAAAACCGATAGACCGCACTACCATGAACGCCTGGGAAGACAGGCGCGTGGTTGACGCGGTCAAGGAGACCGGGAGAAACAAGCTGATTATAGCCGGCCTGTGGACTGAAGTCTGCGTGGCATTTCCGGCGCTTTCCGCGCTTGAGGACGGCTACGAGGTTTATGTGGTCTCCGACGCTATAGGGGGGTCAAGCTACGCCTCTCACAAGTATGCCATGCAGAGGATGGTGCAGGCCGGCGTAATACCCTTGACGTGGCTTCAATTGCTCCTTGAGTATCAGCGCGACTGGGCCAGGAGCGAGACCTATGACGCGACACTCGACATCGTTCGCAAACATGCGGGCGCATACGGACAAGGCGTGCTTTATGTAAAATCCATGCTCGGCAAGTATGCGAAGGCCGCATAAAATAGAAAAGCCCCGGCGAAAAACCTCCGGGGCTTTTTGCCGTGCCCTGTTCATGGAACCCGTCGTCAATTAAAGGTAGTTTTTTTATCGCCGCCAATGACCCTGCGGCTCTCCGACATAGAAGGCGAAATCCCTTGTATCTCCGGCGCTGTCCGTCTCGACTATCGTCCTGACCCTGTACCTGCCGGGGCGGGCGTCTTCCGGGATTGTCAGGGGCATGGAGCTTGTCCAGGTGCCGCCTTCCCGCCTAAGCGTAATCTCCGGCCTGCCGATAACCCTGCCTGAGTCGTCCCGCACCTCCCGCACCTCGTGAACCAACGCCAGGCGCCTGTATGGCGTGAGCAGGGTATACCTGGAGATGAGGTCTACCGTTCCTCCCGGCGCGACGGTCTTCGGCGAGGCGTAGGCGTCCTCGATACGGACGAAATCACGCCGCGCGCGAGCTTCGTCGTAGCCATACCGCCTTGCGGAAAGCTCCTCCGAGCGCTGCAAGTGGTATTCGTTGTTGCCTATGGACGCGCCCGCCAACCCTCCGAAAACGCTGCCGATTACCGCGCCCGCTCCGGCGTGGCCGCCGACGCTCCCAAGCGCTGCTCCAAGCACCGCGCCGGTTATGGCTCCGATGCCCGCGCCTGTCGCGGTATACCCGGCCTCGCGCTGGGTCGCGCAGGCCGTGAGAATAAGCGCCGCGGCTATAGCCAGGGCACTGCCGGCAAAGACTTTTCTCATGGGAATGCCTCGATGAATTTTAATTAATAAATTGTAGCGCGAAACGGGCGTTTTGGTCAAGATTCCGGAGGAGGATTTTCCAGGGGCGGCCTGGTGTCCGAAGGGGATTCCGGGGCGTCAACCGGGCCGGATATTGCGCTGGAAGGGGCTGAAAAGCCTGCATCGACAGGGGCCGGGGGGGTAGTTCTGTCGATATAGAAGACGACGAAACTGGAACGGGCGATAAGGCCGATATACATCTGGAGGAGAAGCCCGAAAAGGACAATCGGCAGAAGGCCCGCCGCAACCGAGGGGTCTGTGTCCTTTGTGATATGGAAAGGCATCGTCGCGATATTCCATAGGATATTCGCAAAGAACACCAGCGCGAACATAAGAAGCGCAAAAAGTAGCGCGTCCCAGAAGTTTCTCTTTATAAAACGATATGATGCGCTGAGTGACGAGGCCGCGCCATAGCGCTCCCCGACAAGTATTATCGCGGAGAATGTCCACCCTGCGTACACGAAAAACAAAAAAAGAAGGCCCCCCAGGATGAGCGAAAGGATAAAAGGCACGCCGAGCGCGAATGCCAGGACGCGCCTCCCGGCGTCCATAAGAGGGCTTAGGACGGCCTCGTATCCGACGGTTGCGATGGCGCCGAATATGAATGCCGCGAAAAGGGTTACGATTCCCCAGATTATGTAAAGGCCCAGCATAGACCAGACGGAGCGGCCCCCGGAGGCGAAAAACTCCCCGGTGAACCCGCGGGCCTCTTTCCGCGCCGTTTTAAGCATGCATCCGAGGTTTCCGGAATGAACGAACGCGGTAATGAACGCGGCGATAAGGGCAAATATTATAATAAACAGCACCCCTGTCGCAACGAGCGTCAGGGAGGTCTGCACAAGCCCGGAGAGGTTGTCCGCGGAGAGCGTCTGAAGGTTCAGGCTGGGGATGGAACCTACGGCTATAAAAACGAATATTACCGTGAGCAGCAGAAAAAAGAACAGCATGACCACCCCGGCCAATACCTGCGTGAGGAGCACGGCCAGGTTCCTGTTGGCTATATGGAAACCTTCCTTTAGATCGGAGAAATATTTCATCTTTTTTATTCTGCCGCCGTGCCCGTATCCGCCCGGCGGACCGGCAGTCTCCTTTCAAGGAGTCTGTTCGCCTTCAGTATATCGGTCACCTTCCCGCCGTCTATCTCCCAGGCATATGCGCCGTTTTTGTCTCTTTTCAGCTTTATTTTAAGCTCCTCGCCCTTTTTCCTGGCCGTCATCACCTTTCCGGACACCGCCTCGGACGGCATGGCCTTTATGGCGCTTAAACTTGCCGGCGCTACCGGGGCCGGCTTTCCGCATGCGCCGAGGGCCGTTAAAAGCACAAAACACGCAAGGAATGCGATTGGCCGGAACATATCGCATAAAGATAATCTCGACTCTCTGATTTGTCAATAAATTTCTTTTGCGATAGGGACTTATACCATTGACAAAAAGTCCTTCTGATTGGATAATGATAATTTGTAACCTGACAGATGTCCCTCGCCGTCATAAACTTTAAAGGCTCGCATGAAAAGAAAAATAAAGATACTCGCGTTAATAATAATCGCCGCCGCAGGCGTCTGGGCGTATGTGCATTTTTATGCCGGGCGCAAGACGGGGCCGGAGCCTGTACGGACTACCGGCGTCGTGGAGGGGACAGAGACGAACATATCCTCGAAAATACCCGGCAGGGTTACGTTTATCGCGGTCCGGGCCGGGGATACGGTCAAAAAGGGCCGGCTTATAGCCCGCATCGAAAACAATGACTTAAAGGCCGCACTGGGGCAGTCCAGGGCCGCTCTTAAGGCCGAGCAGCTTACCCGGACATCGCTAAAACAGGTTATTGCGAACGCCGCCGACCAGGTGCGGGTGGAGCGGGCGGACGTTGCCGGCCAGAAAGCCCAGGCGCGCCGTGCGCAGGCCCAGCTTGCCCAGGCGGAACTGGATCTGTTCCGCGAGAAGGCGCTTTATAAGCGCGGCATAGTGGCAAAGGCCGACCTCGACAACGCCCGGACAAAGCGGGATTCTGCAAAGGCGGACTTCGAGGCTGCGGGCGCGGGGATAAACCTGGCCGAGTCCCGGCTCTCCGCGGCGAAAGCGGCGCTTAAGAAATCGAGAGACGATCTGGCTACCCAGGGCGCCCGCGTAAAACAGGCGCGGGACGGCGTGAAGTTCAGTCAGGCCCAGCTTTCATATTCCGACATTTACGCGCCGTCGGACGGCGTCGTGGAATACCGTTCCGTGGAGGCGGGCGAGGTCGTCTCTCCGGGGATGAGCATACTGACCGTCGTGAACCCGGCCACGCTCTGGGTGCGGATAGACCTTGGGCAGAGGTTCGTAACGCAGGTACATGTGGGGACGAAGGCCCGCATATGGCTTGAGCATCACCCGGAGATGATATTCACGGGCGAGGTCTTCGACATCGGGCGTGAGGGCGAGTTCGCGGTTGAGCGGGACGTAACCCGTGGCCGCCAGGACATCAAGACCTTCCGCACAAGGATAAAAATAGACAACCCGAAAGGGATACTCAAGCCCGGCATGACCGTGCTCGTGGGGATACCGTAATCTATGTCTCTTGCAGTTGAAACCTTCGACATACGCAAGACCTTCGGCGAGCTGACGGCGGTAAAGGACATCAGCATACAGATTAATGAGGGCGAGTTCTTCGGGTTCCTTGGGCCGAACGGCGCGGGGAAGAGCACGCTCATCCGGATGCTGACGACGGTATTGAGGCCCGCCTCCGGGACGGCAAGCGTGGGCGGATTCGACATAACGAAGGAACCTGATGAGGTGCGCCGCTCCATCGGCGTCGTTACGCAGAACATGGCGTCCGACCTTGACCTTACCGCGCGCGAGAACATGGACATCTTCGGGAAGTTCTACGAGGTGCCGAAGAAGGCCCGGCAGGAGCGTGTCGCGGAGCTGCTGGAGCGGGTCGGGCTTTCGAAGAAGGCGGACGAGCTTGCCGCGACGTTCTCCGGCGGGATGCGCCGAAGGCTCGACATCGCGCGCGTGCTTGTGCACAAGCCCGAGATACTCTTCCTCGACGAGCCTACTTCGGGGCTCGACCCTCAGAGCCGCAGGGTTGTCTGGGAGATGCTCCAGAACTTTATGAAGGATTACAACATGACCATCTTCCTGACGACGCATTACATGGAAGAGGCGGAGGCGCTCTGCACGAGGGTCGCCATCATAGACCGCGGGAGCGTCATTGCGATGGGGACGCCGGACGAGCTGAAATCGGGCATACCGGGCAACGATATTGTGATACTTACCCTTTCCAGGGAACAGGAAAACGTGCGGAATCTGGCGGCGGCGGAAGGATACGTGCACAAGGCGCAGCTTGAAAACGGAGACCTGCGCTGCTATGTGGACAGCGGCAGCGAGGACGCGCCGAGGCTTATGAAGCTCGCCACGGACGCGGGCGCGGAGGTGCGGGCGGTGTCCATACAAAAACTCTCCCTTGAAGACGTCTTTATCCATTACACCGGCCGTTCGATACGCGAGGAAGAATCGAAGAAGGTGAGCCTGTTTTTGGGCGCGGGCGTGCCATCTAAGCTGGGGAGGAACTGATGCGCAGGGTATTTGCGGTAATAGAGCGCGACATGCGCAAGTTCTCCCGGAACCCGGTCATCATGGTTATGGCCGTGGTCATGCCGATAGCCTATCTCATAATCCTCGGCAACTCCTTCCAGGGGAAGCTAAAGGGCCTGCCGGTGGCCGTGGTGAACCAGGACGACGGTTACTGGGGCAGGAGGCTGGACGAGCGCCTGAAGGCCGTGGCAATCGGCCCCAAAACCGTAACGCTTACTTATATGTCCGACCAGGGAAAGGCTGTGGAAGACGTGCGCAACGGGAAATTCAAGGGCGCGGTAATCGTGCCGCCGGATTTCTCGCGCAGGATGGCGCTTGGGATCAACCCGGAGGTCGGGATATTTGTTGACAACACCGACCAGATTTCAGAAGGAGCCCTGACCGGCGCTTTGACGGACGCGGTGAACTCGTTACGGGAGGTGTTCGTGTCCGTGCGCCCGGACAGGACTGTCGTGCAGGCAAGGCGGGTTGAGCTTTACAGGATGGTCGATTACGACCAGGCGCTCGTGCCGGGCGTCGTCGTGATGGCGATTTTCATGGGCACGATGATTACCGGCGTATTCAACCTCGTTATGGACAGGTTCCTCGGCGTGGACGAGGCTATACTGATGACGCCGGTTACCAAGACGGACATTGTCGGCGGGCTTGTAGTCTCCGGGTTCATAATCACCATGTTCATGGCGACTATCGTTTATATTGTAAGCGCTCTGATAACCGGCATAACGGTTTTCGGCTCCGTCTCAAGGTTCCTGGGCATACTCGTCGTCCTCGCCCTTGCGACCATGGGACTCTTAAGCATGATGTTTCTGATGCTCGGGCGGGCGAACCACCCCAGGATTGTGGGCGTGTTCTCAGGGTTTATGAACGTGATATTCTTCTTCCCTTCCGGCGCGGTATATCCCGTGGAGGGCTTCCCGAAGTGGCTTCGGGCGTTCTCGAAGGTGAACCCGGAATACTACGCCGTCCATGCGCTTAAGAGTATAATATTCAAAGGCAACCCCCTCTGGGCCATATACGGAGACATCGTGTTCCTGCTGTGTTTTTTAACTGTTATGATGACGCTGGCCGTCGTTACATTCAAAAGGACATTATAGAAAGGAATAATTCAAATGCCGTTCGATATTGTGGTGTTCGACGATAAATACAAATTCATGAAGGAGCTTCACCTCGACCCGGGCGTTCACGGGGCGCTCTGGCGCAGGATAATAAACCCGGCTGACTACCCGAACCTTGGGAAGGCCGCGGACGACAAAGAAGACGTAATATTCGCGCCGGAGGATGCCACGGCGCTTATACTGGAAGTCGAGAGGCTGGAGCAATATCTCCTTGGCGAGAACATGATGTCGCCCGAAGTAAAGGAGAAATGCCTTAACTTCATAGGCAGACTCAAAGAGATCTGCCTTATCGCCCGGACTGAGAAAAAGAGCGTGGACTTCGTCGCGGGAGATTAACCAGGCGCCGCATTATTCTTCGTAAGCTACGACCCGTATTATCCCCTGAGTCTCGCCTTTCCCGGCGGTCAGGACGGCATCGCTTACGGATATAATCCTGCTTATTTTATTTTCCCGGATGAACCTGTTCACATCCTCGTCAAGGGAATATAGCTCGCGCTGGGTCTCGAATATCTTTAGAACCTGGCCGAACGTCTTGACCTTTACCATCTCACTCCTCCTTCCACGATATCGCCTCTATAGGACAGGAGTCTATGGCCTCCTGTATCACGTCCTCCGGGTCGCCCTTCGGGTTATATACCTCGGCCAAGTCGTCCTTGTCCAGCTTTATGGTATTCGGGGCAATCTCCGTGCAAAGCCCGCAACTCGAACACAGTCTTTTGTCAACGACGGGTATTTTCGCCATTTGCTATTTCTCCTTTGGATGTCTTTAGTTAAAGTATATCATGTCAGGCAAGCGGCTGAGCCCGGTAAAGTTTATGTTAAACACACCCGGCATGCAGGCGGCTGGCCCGCGCGCGCAAGCACCTGTTCCTTGCTGCCGTAGCGGTAAACGGTTATGCCCTTGCAGCCGAGCCTGTATGCAAGCGAGTAAATCTTCTTGACGTCGCCCGGAGTCGCCTCCTCCGGGAGGTTAATCGTCTTGGAGACTGCATTGTCCGTGTATTTCTGGAACTCCGCCTGCATCATTACATGCCGCTCCGGCGAAATTTCAAGTGCAGTCTTGAAAACGTCCTTGAACTTTCCAGGCATACCCGGAAGCCTGGATACTCCGCCGCCGGCGTCTATTTCCCGGAGCAGGCCTTCGGAATAAAACCCTTCCCTTTTCGCCGTTTCAAGGAAGGCGCGGTTGACCTCCCGAAGCTCCGAGCCGTCCAGGACGCGACGGACGAACGATAGCGCGAAGAGAGGTTCTATTCCGCTCGACGTCCCGGCGATGATGCTGATGGTGCCCGTGGGCGCGACAGTCGTAACGGTGGCGTTACGCATGTGCTTGAGGCCCTTTTTCTCCCATGCGCTTCCCTGAAAATTCAGGAAGTTACCGCGTTCCTTTCCCAGTTCGGAGGACTTTTTCACAGCTTCTTCGCTTATGAAGCGCATGACTTCTCCGCCGAGCTTAACGGCCTCGTCCGAGGCGTAGGGTATGCCGAGCATGACGAGCATGTCCGCTAGTCCCATCATGCCAAGTCCGATTTTTCTGTTTGCGCGGGTTATCCTTGTTATCTCCGGGAGCGGATAGACGCTTGCGTCGATTACGTTGTCCAGGAACTGCACGCCGTCCTGGACGGTGTCCCGAAGGCCGTCCCAGTCTATGCCGGTGGAGCGGCTGCGTTCATCTAAAACGAACCGGCTTAAGTTGATTGAGCCCAGGTTGCAGGACTCGTACGGCAGAAGGGGCTGCTCCCCGCAGGGGTTCGTCGCCTCTATAGTTCCGGCCTCTGGCGTGGGGTTTGAGGCGTTTATCCTGTCTATGAAAACAACCCCGGGGTCGCCCGTCTTCCAGGCCATGAGTGCCATTAAATCCCATATCTCCCGCGCAGGGATTTTCTTCACAATCCGTCCGTCCCTGGGGTTTTTAAGCGCGAAATCCGCCCCTTCGTCCAGCGCGTGCATGAACGAATCCGGGACGCTCACGGAGAGGTTGAAGTTCCTGAAGGAGCCGTTTTCCTTCGCCCGGATGAACTCTATAACGTCCGGGTGGTCGGCGCGCAGCATCCCCATATTCGCGCCGCGCCGTCTTCCGCCCTGCTTTATGACGTCCGTAGCCTGGTCGAATATCCTCATAAACGACACCGGGCCGCTTGCTGCCGAGCCGGTGGACTTTACGATGTCGTCCCTGGGCCGAAGGCGCGAGAATGAGAACCCCGTCCCGCCGCCGGACTGGTGGATCCTGGCCATTGCGGAAAGCGCGCCGAATATCTTCTTTACGCTGTCCCCGACGGGTATCACGAAGCAGGCGGAATACTGTTTAATCCTCGTGCCGGCGTTCATGAGCGTAGGGGAGTTGGGCAGGAATTTAAGTTCCGACATCATACGGTAATAGACTTCCTCGCGTCCGGCGCCCATGCCTGGCGCGTATTTCTCGTCCGCCGCCGCGATGGTATGCGCAACCCTCCTGAAAAGGCCTTCCGGGGTTTCGATTACCCGCCCTTTGCGGTCTTTTTTTAAGTATCTTTTCTCCAGCACACGGAGCGCGTTTTCAGTGAGTTCGATTCCCATAGCCTATCAAAGCCCCACGCCGGGGATAACCTGGCCGCATTCGCATGCGCCGTTTTTCAAGTAATTGCCGGTCATCATGTTGCCGCGTCTGACAATAATAACCCTGTCGCAGGCGGGGCATATAGTATCCTCGCCGCCGTGTCCGGGGGCGTTGCCTTCATAGACGTATTTCAGCCCTTCAGCTATACCTATTTGCCGTGCAAGGGATAAAGTCGAAAGCGGGGTAGGGGGCTGGTCCGTGAGCCTGTATGTCGGGTAGAAGCGCGATACGTGCCAGGGAATCTCAGGGCTTACGGAGGCTATGAACCGGGCGATGCCCCGGAGCTCGTCTTCGGAGTCGTTGTGGTTCGGGATTACCAGCGTCGTAAGTTCCATCCATATCCCGGCTTCATGATAGTTCCGTATGGCCTCAAGGACGAGTTCGAGCTTCGCTCCGCAGACCTTGAGGTAAAAATCCGCATTGAAGCCTTTCAGGTCTATATTTGCCGCATCGAGATGCGGTCTTATCGTTTTCAGGGCTTCGGGCGTAATGTAGCCGTTGGTTACGAAGACGTTTTTTAACCCCGCCTCGCGGGCAAGCTTTGCAGTATCGAACGCAAGCTCGAAGAATATCGTCGGCTCGGTATAGGTATAGGATATGCTCCCGCAGCCGGACTTTAACGCTTCTTCTACGACGGATTCCGGCGGGATGGGTTCTCCGGCGATGTATTTTGCGTCCCTCGGCATCTGGGCGATGTCGGCGTTCTGGCAGAAGAGGCATTTGAAGTTGCAGCCGGGCGCGGCTATGGAATAGGTGCTGGAGCCTGGGTGGAAGTGAAAGAGCGGCTTTTTTTCTATGGGGTCGATATGCCTCGCTATGACCTTGTCGTAGACCAGGCTGTAGAGTATCCCGCCCCGGTTCTCCCGGACCTGGCAGACGCCCTTCATGCCGTCTTTGATTCTGCACCTGTGTCCGCACAGGAAGCAGTAAACCTTTTTATCCTCCAGAGGCTCCCAGAGAGAAGCCTGTTTCATGCGAGATCTCCCGTCCGCACCATTATCCCATAATCCGTCCGCCGTCAACGGATATGTTCGCGCCCGTGACAAATCGGCCCGCCTCAGAGCAGAAAAAAAGGACGACTCCCGCCACGTCATCCGGCATGGCGAGCCTGCCGAGCGGCGTGGAATCCTTTATGGACTGAAGCACGGACGCGTTTGTATTGGGGGTCTCCTCCGTCAGGACGAAGCCGGGCGAGACCATGTTCACGGTAATCCCCCACGGCCCGGCCTCTGCGGCAAGGTTCCTTGTGAAGCCCAGGAGCCCGCCCATTGCAGAGGTTAGGGCGCTGTAGCCCTTAACAGGCTGCATGAGCATGTTGTTCCCGATATTGACAATCCTGCCCCAGCCGTTTGACTTCATGCCGCCGATTGCGCGCCGGGAGAGGTGGAACGCGGGGCGCAGGACGCCGTCTATATGAGACTGATGTTCCTCCCAGCCGGACTTTGGGAATATGTTCCGGATTATGCGCCCGTGGGCGTTGTTAATCAGTATATCTACGCCCCCGAAGGCCTCTTCCGCCTCATTTATCAGCCTCTCGGCCCCTTCCGGAGCGGACACGTCCGCCTTTATGGAGATGGAAGATGGATTTATCTCCTTAAGCGCATCGAGCGCGGCCTGCGCCCTTTTGTCGTTTGCGAGATAATTTATGGCAACCTTCGCCCCGGCATCGGCCAGGGCCTTTGCGACCGCAAAACCAACCCCGCGCGAGGAGCCGGAAACCACGGCCCTCCTGCCTGAAAGCGAAAGACTCAAGTCCATTATGCCGCCGCGTCCGCCTGCGAATAAACGACTTCGTTTTTAAACGCCCGTATAAGGCGCACCGTACGCATCGTCTCTTTATCCAGGACGTCGATATAGGCCGACCACAGCCCAAGCCCTGCGAGCATGGCGAGGTATGTGCCGTCAATCGCGGCCCGGATGTCCCTTGCCGAACCGGCGGAGATGTTGGACAGCCAGCACGTCGTCCTGATGGGCGGCTCGACAAGCTCGCTTAGGCCGTATAGCGTCTCCTGCACCGCGACTGCCTGTTCCTGCCCCCGGACGTTCCCGGCCATGTGCAGGACCACGAGGTCAACTATCAACCGGTCGTTTGAGATACCTGCCGCGTTCGCCTTTTCTATCAAATCCTCGATTATCCCAAGCCGCTCGTCGGCGTCAGCCGGTATGCCCTTGCGCAATGGGTATATGACAAGATCGGCGCCCGCCGAAGCTGCGGCGCTTAAGATTCCCGTCATCTCCTTTTCGCGCTGGTAATCGGCGGAGAGATAGTTCACGATAATCTTTCCTCCGGCAGTCTCTGCGGCTATTTCCTGGGCTTTAGGGTTCCTGCTGTCTATCGAGAGCGTAAGACCCGCCTCGCGCGCGCCCGCTACGGCGGTTTTGATATATTTTTCGTCCCCGTCCCCGTCGAGGCTCAGGCTTACGGCAAGCATGTCCGCGCCGGCGGCCTTAAGCGCCAGGGCCTGCCCGGCAATCCAGTCCTGGTTCCCTGTCCTGACTGCGGAGAGGAATTCACGGTTGTTAAAGTTCAGGTTATTGGCTATAGCAAGCATAACCCGCCTCCTTTGCCTTAAACGGCGGTCAGACGTTGATGACCTCGGTCACCTCCGGCACCTCT
>JAJYGS010000032.1 GCA_021785055.1 Nitrospirota bacterium
ATGACCCTTCCCGCCTTCCGGGCAGGGGCCTCGGCCCACCGTATCAGGCCGTCCCCCTCGCCACGGAGCAGGTTGTCCGCCTCGGCGTTCGCGGCCTCAAGCCTCTCGGAGACAGACTTAAGCTCGACCAGAGGCTCGTCTATCTTATCCCCGAGAGACTCGTCTTTAATCTCCTTGCAGAGCGAATTTAATGAACGTGTGAGATTAGCAAGCTCCGTTCCCAGGCGGCTGAAGGCGGCTTCTACGGACTCCCAGCCCGTAATGCCCCTGGTATTGCCCGTGAGGCGTAGTTTTATATCCCCGCCGGGACTTTCGTTCTCGCGCGACATGAAATAAAAAAGCTCGTCGAACGCCTCGTTAACCCGCAGGACTATCGATTCCTTCACAGGGATTATCCGTTCGTCGATGAGCGCCCTCCAGGCCTCTCCCTTTTCCTTGCGGGAGCCGCCCTTTCCGGAAAGCCTGGACCCCAGAAGCGGGAGAGCGCCCTTGGCCGCCGGTCTGCCGGTTAGACTGGCCCCGGTCTGCCGCCTGGCCTGCCTGCCTGCCCTGTCCGAGGCGGCTCGACCATCCGCCGCCGGTCGACCGGCCTTGCGATGGAGCCGGCCCAGCATCTTGAGCAGCCCAAGCCTCGTAATCCTGCCGCCGAAGTAGGATGTCGCGCCGTCTTCAAGGTTATGGCCCTCGTCTATTACGAGCCGGGAGTATCCGGGGAGTATCGCGGTGTCGCCCGTCGCCGGTCGACCGGCCTCGGCGCGCATGGCGATGTCCGCAAGCAGGATGTGGTGATTCACGACAAGCAGGTCCGCGGACGCGGCCTCGCGCCTTGCCCGGAAGAAGAAACAGCGCTGGAAGTGCCTGCACTTAAGCCGCGTGCAGGAGTCGGACTCCGAGTTTAGCTTCTCCCAGATGGATTCCGTCGGCGCAAACGAGAGGTCCGACCGGCTCCCTTCCTTTGTCGTCAGCGCCCATTCGGCAATCGCGGCTATGTCCTGCCTTTCGGCATCCTCGAGCAGAAAATCCCCCTCGGCCTGGGCAAGCTCCAGCTTCCTGAGGCAGAGGTAGTTCCCGCGCCCCTTCACGAGCACGGCCTTGAAAGGCTCCGTTATCGCCCGGCCAAGGAGCGGTATGTCCTTGCCTATAAGCTGTTCCTGGAGGTTTATGGTATTCGTCGAGACCACGACCCGCTCGTGGTTCTTTATTATCCAGAAAAGCGCGGGCAGCAGGTATGCCATGCTCTTGCCGACGCCCGTCCCGCCCTCAAGAGCCGCGACCCTGTCCTCGTTGAACGCCCGCGCGACCTCCCTGGCCATCATAACCTGTCCCGGCCTGGCCTCGTGACCGCTCATGGCCCTGGAGAGCGCCCCGCCGTCACCGAGCGCCGCCTCGACGGCGTCTATGTCGAGGGGCTTGATGGACTCGCGGGCGAAAGGCTCGACGACGGCGTATACCTCGTCTACCTCGTTGTTTATTATAAAAAAACCGACCCCGCGAGAGCCGAGCATCCCTGCTATCTCGATGTCGGGCCTGGAAGGTTTAAGGAGGCCGGAGGGGTGGTTGTGGACTACGACGTCCCCCACAGCCGCCCCCTGCGCGAGCGCCGGGACGCACTCCTCGTCTCCCCGCGCTATCACCTGGGCGCCGGTTACCCTGCGGTCATCCTTGCAGGCGGTCGACCGCCCGCAGGCAGTCGACTGCCTGCAGGAACAGAGGAAAAACACCTCGTTTCCACCCGCCTCGGCAATGGCCGCGCGCATGTATTCCGCCGCTTCCGGAGTTATGTATCTGTCGGACTGAGGCATGAAAACATTTTAATTTAAAAGAGCTTTGAGGTCAATTTAAAAGGGTGTGGTATATAACTTAATAGCCCTATTAAATAAACTAATTAGACAGCTTCGGCAACTGGCCGATATACTACTTTCGGGGTAGTTTTTAACCATTCTTCCAGGGAGGAAAGAGATGCCGCTTCTCGAGAAAAGGATTACAAAAGACTGGGCAGGCAAGGTGTTGCACCCCGACAGGAAAATGATCTCCGCGATACTCTTCGACCTGATGGAAATGGGCAAGGAGATTGCGAAAGAAATTAAAATCCGGGACTATGAAAACCTTGAAATTTTCCTCGACGAACACAAAAACGGCAGGTCTCCGTTCCATCTCCTTGAGGGCGAGTCGCACCTTGACGGCAATCTTGCGCAGCTCAAGAAGTGCCCGATGCTGTCCCTGCTCAATTCTTTCAGGGCGGAAGGAAAGCTTCCTGAGCATTTCGATGAAGTTACCGAGAAGTATAAATATTACTACAAGAAAAAAGAAGGCGTCCTCCACCCGTTCTGCATAGTTCACCAGACGATAAGGGCGCAGATCGGCGACCATTTCAGGATTGACGGCAAGAAGGTGCAGATATACCAGATAGCCTGCATCAATTCCGCAGGCGACAGGATTGTCTATTCCACGGAGGGCGTGAGCCGCTCTCGCATGAGCCGGGAGGAGATAGACAAAAAGGTAAGCGGAAACGCCTGCCTTTACATGATAAAGTGCGTCTGAATTTAGGCCGCATGATATGAAATGAAACCCGGAAAGGAATTTCCGGGTTTTTTTTCGGCTTATCAAAAAAAGATTGATTCTCATATAAAGCCGTGATATAAATGCGGGGCACGACCAGGTTCCGGGATTCATTATAAGTCCAGGGAGGGCGTGATGGTTCAGGAACTTCGCACCGAAAGGGCAAGCCTGAGAAGGGACATCCCGGCGATGCGCGTGAGGATACTGGGCGGCGGGAGGGACATGTTCGGTTTTGCGAGGAACATCAGCCGCTCCGGCATGATGGTTCATACCTCCGGTCTTTGCAGGATAGGCGAGGAAACGAGCATAGAGTTCTACCTGCCCGCCCTTGGCATGAACGTCAAATGCCGCTCGAAAATCGTCTGGCGGCAGGCGCAGGGGCCTATGGCCGGCACGGCGAGAGAAGGCCTGACATTCCTCGACCTAGACCCCGTTTCCGCCGACAGGATCGACAGGTGGATACAATGTTCGGCTTAAATAATTGACGAGCAGGATACGATGCCTTTTAGAAACAAGACGATTATAGTCGCGGAAGACGATTACAACCTCCTGATGAGCCTTTGCATCGTTCTGGAGAGACTGGGCTACGATGCGATACCGGCGGAAAACGGCGCCGAGGTCATGCAGCTCCTGCGTATTATCTCGCCCGACGCGATTACGCTCGACCTGAACATGCCCGTCCTCGGCGGACTGGAAACCCTGAAGCTGATAAAAGACGACGAACGGTATAAGAATATTCCCGTAATCGTAGTATCCGGGGAATCGCAGGCGGAAACGCTCGAAGAGTGCAGAAACACAGGCTGCGCGTCCTTCCTGCAAAAACCTACCGGCATGGCCGAGTTGAGCTCCGCGCTGGAAAAGAACATATTCCCGCAGAGGGGCAGGAAGCATGCGCGGATAAGCCTCGACATCAAGATAACCCTGAATACGGGCGGGGCATCGCAGGGGTTTTATACAAGGACGCTCTCGGAAAGCGGGGTGTTCGTGCGCACCAAACACCCGTTTGCCGTAGGCACCGGCGTGGAGATAATCCTGCCCCTGGACGGGGAGGATATAGCCGTCCAGGGTTCCGTGATATATGTAACGAGCCCTGAGGACTTAAGGCCGGGCATGGCTATCGAATTTGGCAGCGTCCCGGAATTCGCCGCAGCCAGGATAAGGAAGTTCGTCCTGAAATCCATATCTAAGGATATGGAAGGCCTGGCGGCTGCGCGGGAATATAAACCCGCGGTTTAAAAGTTATTTTATCCGCCTTACCGCCTGATGATCCTTCTCCTTCCACCCGCCAGAGCCTGGAGGTAATGCGGTATCTTCTGCCCGGCGGCGGGCGGGACTTTCTCAAGGTAGAACTGCGTCCACATCTCGCCGTAGTTCTTCATCTTCATCCGTTCCTTGTTCGACACGGCGGTCATGTTGGCTTTCAACTTCTCGTCGTCGGGCAGTTTCTTGAGGCCGCGGGACAATACCTCAAGCGCCTTGTCCCGCGCTCCTTCCTTCAGGAGGCAGTAGGCATACAGGCTCCAGATGAGGCTTTCCTTTGGGGAGCCCTTGACGGCCTTTTCGAACGTGCCGGTCATCAAATCCTTCTGTTTCCGTTTCATGTATATTACGGCAAGCATGCCCATTGCAACCCAGTGCTTCGAGAAGCCGTCCTTCAGGTAATTGAAGGCGTTCTCGTCGTCCCGCATGAGGTAGTATATGCTGCCTATCTGCGAATTTAACTGGGACTTCACGAAGAACTGCCACTTGCCCAAGGAGGACCCGGCCTTAAGGCTCTTTATGGCCTTCTCGAAACGCTGGTTCTGGATGTCCTTGCCCACCTGGGACATCAGGGATTCTATCTTCTTTATTATCCGCTTGGAGAGGAAGTAGTTCAGACCGAAGAAAAGGCCGATGGCGGCCACGAATGCGACCGGCCTGTAGTCGGTTCCCCCAAGCGAGAACCAGAGTATCAGAAACGACGAGACGCTTGCCGAGACGGAGATTAACAAGTTGTACATTAAAGCAATTTCCTCCTCATATTGTTATTCCCATGCAATTTCCGGCTTGAGAATAACCGGTTAATCCAGAAACAAATACCTGGAAACGTTTACCCCATATCTCTGCGGGTCGAGAGTCCCGGCAATGGACAATTTGCAGCCGCCGTCCTTCCCGGAAAGGTCGAGAAATTCCGCGCCGCCCTCATCGACAAGCGCCGCGACAAGCGGCCTTGACGGCCTGTCCTTTCCCTTCCCCGGCGAAACGACCACCGCTGGCCTGCCGTCGGAAAGCATCACGAAACTCCCCACGGGGTAGAGCCCCATGGCGGAGACGAACTTGTCCAGAAGCTCCCTGTCGTAATAGCTCCCGGCGCGGCCCGACATGAGCCTAAGCGCCCTCTCCGGCGGAATCGCCTCGCTGCCGAAAATACCCGAAGACGTCACTGCGTCGTAGTTGTCGGCTATGCGGACTATGCGGGAGTAAACGGAGAGGTCTTTTGTCTCTACGGCCTTCGGATACCCTGTCCCGTCCACGTTCCTGTGATGCTCGTACGCTACTATCATAGCCGATACCGCGGCTTCATTCAAGCCCTTTAGCTTGAGTATCGTCTGCACGCCCGCGCGCGGGTGATCCGCGAGGGACTCGAAGGCCTCTTCTCCCGGCTCCCGCGGCCTGTTTTCGAGACCTATGTCGTGCAGCAGGGCGGCCATCCCAAGCCTGGCCATATGATATTTTGAAAGCCCTGTCTGCTTGCCGATTAAAAGCGAGAGGACGCAGACGTTTACGAAATGTCTTGGGAAGAGGTCTTCCTGCCGCCTTATGGCGGAGAGCTTGAGCAGGACATCCTCGCTTTTGTATACCGAGTCTATAAGCGACTGCACGGCGCGCTTGAGTTTCCTTATGTCCGCCGGTTCGCCCAGGGCTATGGCTTCAAAAAGCTCCTTTACCCGGAGCACCACCCGCACGTAGGCCCTTGCGGCGGCCCTGGCCGCGTCGATTATTCTCTCCGATTCGTCCTCCGCCCTGGGGGCTTTAAGCTCCTCGGTGGATATGCCGGAGACGCCCGAAGCGCCTATCCGCAGGGCGAGGTCGTGATGGGCGTCGTCCGTGTCGGTCTGCGCGGCGAGGAAGATGTTCACGAAGAGTATTAGCTGGTCGGCATCGACGAGCGGGTTAAAAATTAGAGAGCCGAGCTTTCGTTTTCTGAACGCGCCCGCAAGGAAATCGAAGTTGGCGAAGTCTTCCACGTTGTACTTTATACGGACGTCTTCTATAAAGAGATATTCGCCGATAAGGTTCAGCGAGACGGATTTTTTATCCTCGAAAAAGGGCGAGATTGTCCCCAGAAGCGCCTGGGCGGAGTTCACCACGGCCTCGTTTTTAAGGTCGTGCATCTGGGCGACTTTAACGAGTATGGCGAGCTGGTTCACCATAACCCGCCCGGAAGCCAGGGCCTTTTTCTGAAACTCGTCCTCAAGGGAGGCGCCCTTCGGGCGCGCAGGTTCCGCGCTCATCTCTTCGCCTTTCTGAGGCCTTCCAGACATGCCGCGCGCACAGGCTTCGATTTCGAGTCTATCCCGGACTGAAGCGCCTGGTATGCCTCGCTGGTGCCGCACGCCGCAAGACCGTAGGCGGCAAGCGCGCGCTCCTTATCGAATTTTTGCAGGCCGAGGAAGCCCTTCTTCTCGAACTGCCGGGCGAAAAACGGAAAAGCCGTCTCTTTTCCGATCCTGCCGATTATTTCGTAGATATCTTTTTTCTCGTCGAACTCGCGCCCGTCGAATTCCCTTTCGGAGGCCATACGCATCAGCCGCTCGTACGCCTTTTCCGGAGTCAGCTCCGCCATGGCGCGCGCACACAGAAGCCGGACGGACTTGTCTGCGTCCGCCAGCGCCCCGGCTATAAATTCCTCCGCCTTTTTCCCCTTTATCGCCAGGAGCGCATTTACGGCCTCGCGCCTCACGCGCGGGTCGTTGTGCTTAAGCGAGCCTCCCGCCGCCTGGACGGTATCCGGGTCGGCCAACTTCCCAAGTATCATCACGACGTTCCTGACCACGTACCAGGGTTCTCCGGAAAGGAACGGGAGCAAAAGCTTCCCGTCGCCGCCGCATTGCGACTGCACGATGTCGCAGACGGCCTTTCTGGTCCGCCTGCCGGGAATGGTTTCGAGGAGCTTTACCGTCGGCGGTATCGCCCGCGAATCGAGCTGCGTTAGATAGCTTCCCGCCGCCTCGAGGGCCTCCTGCCCGCCCTGATCTATGAACTCTCCCACCCTGCCGACAAGTTTCTCGGAGGCCGCCCTGTTCACGACAGAATCGAGCTCCGCCGCCCGGTCGTCGGCCATTCCGCCGTTTAAAACGAGATCCTGCACCTTCATCACGAGGATTGTGGCGAGCGCCAAGTCGCCCCTCATAACGAATATCTCGAGGGCGCGCGAAAGGCTCTCCACGACAACGCTGAAGTTCTCATCGCTCTTCTCGGTTATCAGTATTTCGTAGAGTATGTCCGTAAGCTCGTTTAAAAGGCTTAAGTCGTCCGGCGGCTTGTAGGAACCGCGTATCGCAATGTAATCGTCTTCCCCGGAGTCCGGCGCGTAAATACCGTAGACGCGCTCCGGCGCCCCCTGGACCGCCCGGCCTGAAACCTCCGGAAAATCCGCCGCCGCATCGGCGCCGCCAGGCTCTCGCGCATAGTCCGCCGCGCGCGCACGGAGTTCGTCGAGCTGCCTTAAGTCCTCAGGCTCGCCGTCGAAAGAAAGCAGGAGTTCCTCTTCAAACGCCTCGTCCTCGGTCGCCTCCTCAGTGACGGTATAGGTAATGGATTTGAAATCCTTTTCCCACAGGAGAGTGACCAGGTCGTCGTCGAGTTCCCGTTCCTTCATGTCGAACTTCAGAATCTCTATGAAACCGTCAATCTCCTCCGGGGGGATGTCCTTGTGGAAGCAGAACTCCCGGACGCCGTCCTTGAAGAACATCAGCGCGATGTTGTCTTCCTTGTCCGGGTTGTAATAGACCTGCTGGTCGAGGAACATAAGCTCGAAGCGCCTTACCGCGAGGCTCAGCATGTCCTCGTCCTCGAAAAATCTGTCGAACTTCTCTTTTAACTCGTCTCTGAATTTCTTGTAGATGGGGTTGTTGGGGAGGTAGAGCTTTGTGGCCTTTACGGTCTTGACAATGACCATTACGATGTCTTTGACCAGCGGAGTTAGCTTAAGGACAAGCTCCCGCTTCTGCCGTTCCTCTTCGCCGCCTTCCCAGTATGCCGCAGGCCCCTTGTATTCTTCCATCTAATCCCTCTTGAAGCGGATGTGCCGCTCCCAGCCGCGTCCGCGGGTTTTATAGTCTGTCCTGTAATGCGCGCCGACGCTGCCTTTTCTTGCGAGGGCAGCCTTCGATATTAGCTCTCCCACGGTCAGCATGTTTTTAAGCTCAAGCCACGGCCTCGAGAGCGGCCCTGAGTCCCTGAATTCCCGCCAGCCGTCTATCTCGTCGATTGCGCGCCCAAGGGACTCTCCGCTCCTGATTATGCCTACGTCGCCCCACATGAGCCTCCTTAGCCGGCTCCTTGTTTTCGGCAGATCGTCTCTCGCCGCGTCCGCAGCCTTGTATGTAATGGCGTCCTTTCCGGGAGCCGGTTTTTTAAGGCCGTATGCGGCGGCGGCAATGCCGGCCCGCGCACCGAAGACGATGCCCTCCAGAAGCGAATTGCTCGCAAGGCGGTTCGCCCCGTGGACGCCTGTGCAGGCTACTTCCCCGGCGGCATACAGCCCCGGTATGTCCGTCCCGCCGTCCTTGTCCGTCCATACCCCGCCCATCATGTAATGGGCCGCGGGCGAGACGGGTATCATCTCCTCGGTTATGTCGATATCGAACTTAAGGCAGGTGGAATATATCCTGGGGAATCTGTCTCTCACGAAACCGGCGTCAAGGTGCCTGAGGTCAAGGTATACGTGTTCGGAATTCGTCTTCTGCATCTCGGAGACTATGGCCCTTGAGACCACGTCGCGCGGGGCAAGCTCCGCCCTGGGGTGATAGCCGGGCATGAAACGCTCTCCCTGGACGTTTACCAGCAGCGCCCCTTCTCCGCGCATGGCCTCGGACAGGAGGAACTGCGGGGCGCGCGGGACGTAAAGCGAAGTGGGGTGGAACTGCACGAACTCCATGTCCGTAAGCGCCGCCCCGGCCCGGTATGCGATAGCGAAGCCGTCGCCGGTGGCCACTTCCGGGTTCGTCGTGCGCTGAAATACCTGCCCCAGGCCGCCTGTGGCAAGCACCACAGCTTTCGCGTAAATCGCCGTAAGTTTCTTCTCCCGCTCCCGCCAGACGAGCGCTCCTTCGGCCTGCCCGTCGTTTACGATAATATCCACCGTGATGGAGTAGTCGTATTTTTTTATGTTGTCCGCCGCCCTGACCTTCGCCAGCAGGGCGCGTTCTATCTCTCTGCCGGTGGAGTCGCCGTTGGCATGCAAGATGCGCCTTTTGCTGTGCGCGGCCTCGCGCGTGAAGGCGAGCGTTGTCCCGCCGCCGTTCGACCGGCCCCCTTCGCGGTCGAACTGCGCGCCCCAGGATATGAGTTCCCGTATACGCTCCGGCCCCTCCGTCACGAGGATACTGACGTTTTCCTCGTTGCACAGGCCGTCGCCCGCGGCGATGGTATCCTTTAAGTGAAATCCTATCTCGTCTTCGTCCGAGAGCGCGACGGCCACTCCGCCCTGCGCGTATTCCGTCGAGGACTCGGTGGCCCTGTCCTTGGTTATTACCAGCACCTTTCCCGCCCTGGAGAGCTCTATCGCGGCGCGAAGCCCCGCAACGCCTGAGCCGATGACGATATAGTCGGTGGAGATTGCTCCGGATGTGATTTCCAATTCCCTACCTTGCGACCCCGAAGGGAGAGTCGCCTATGTAATCAATCAGAACCATTGAACTCCCGGTATCCTGGAAAATGTACGTGCAGTTCCCGCGCGCCTGGTGGGAGCCGCCTTTCTTGTCCGTCCAGGTCCCGGACCAGTGGAAAACCACCTCGACGCGGTTGCCGGTTTCGACTACCCTGTCCATCGTTATGTCCAGTCTGACCGCAGGATAGATGTCCATGTCCTTTCTTATGACGCTTGCGAAATCCGCATAGCTCTTCCTGAAATCGCGGGACACGCCGTCCATGGTTCCGTCAAGGTTACGGGCCTTGTATGCCGTTTCCATTTTGGCAAACGCGGCAAGCGCGAGGTCGGCCTTGACGGACTCCGCCGACGGTTTTATCACCTGTTTTTTCGCGCAGGCGGACGCAAGAAGAACTACCGGTAGAATAACGAGGAAAACCTTTGCGTATTTCTTCAAAAGATGCCTCCGAATCATGAACTTAGGGCTTATAATCCAATTTACCAGATTATACCGGCAGGGGGCCGAAAGTCAAGAAAATAAAGGGGTTATCCTACTCTTACCCTGGGGTCTGCAAGGGCGTAGGCAACGTCTGCCAGCATATTGCCAAGAAGGGTAAGGAAGGAAACGAAGACGAGATCGCCCATAATCAGGGGATAATCGCGCGCGATTACGGCCTGCCAGAAGAGCTGGCCCATGCCCGGAATGGCAAAAATCGACTCAAGGATAACGCTTCCGCCTATGATGGAGGGAACCGAGAGACCCATTATGGTGATTATGGGCATAAGGGCGTTCCGCAGCCCATGCCTGAAGATGATGTCCCGCTCCTTGAGGCCTTTTGCCCTTGCCGTCCGGATATAATCCTGGCCGATTACCTCCAGCATGCTGGAACGCATATACCTCGAATATCCGGCGAGGCTGCCGAACGCGCCTATGAATACGATAAGGACGATATGCCGCAGGTAATCCGCAAGACGCGCAAAAAACCCCCAGCTTTCCGAGTCGAGCGACCTCAGACCGGATATGGGCAGCCATCCCAGCTGCACGCCGAAGAGTATCATCAGCAGGAGGGCGAACCAGAAACCCGGCATGGAAAAACCGAGAAAGACGGTCACGGTTGTGACCTTGTCCGGCAGCGTATTTCTTTTTATGGCCGACATTATTCCGAGGGGGACGGCTATGAGAAAGGCGACAACGATTTCCAGGGCGTTAATGGTCAGGGTAACCGGCAGGCGCTCCAGCAGCTTGTCCACCACCGGCCTTCCGTCCGTAAAGGATTTCCCGAAATCGAATCTTGCCAGTCGTCCGACCCACTGGGCATACTGGACGTAGAGCGGCTTGTCGAGGCCGTAGAGTTTCCGCAGGTTCGCCAGGGCCTCGGCGGAGACCCTGGGGTTCATCCGTGCTGCGACTTCCACCGGGTTTCCTGGGGCTAAGTGTATGACGGCAAACGAAATTATGCTGATGCCTATAAGGAGCGGCACCATCATAAAAAGGCGGCGGGCAATGTACCTGAGCATTGACAAATCTTATCAGAAAGGCCGCGCACTTTCAACGGCAAATGAAAAATACCGATTTTGGCCCTTGACAAGTTTTGTAATGGCGGGATAATCAAAAAAGGTCGTCATTCCCGCGGAAGCGGGAATCCGGCGGCTTTAGCTTTTTATCGATAGGTGCCAAGGAAAGGAGACTTTTATCGCGACTCTATACGGAAACTTAACCGGCCTCAAGGCGCGCGAGATACACTCCCTTGAGAGGATATACAGGAGGAAAATTCCGCCGCAGGAGATTGTCACGGCGGAGCTTGGACGATACCTCGCGGCGATTTCCCGCGAGGTATCGCGGCAGGTGGGCGTAATAATCGACCGGCGCGGAGTAGTCCAGTTCGTCGTTGTGGGCGACAGCCGCTCCGTCACTATACCGGACCTCTCCGGCTTCTCGCTTGGCCCGAAACGTCTCAGGGGCTTAAGGCTCGTGCATACGCACTTAAACGACGAGCCCCTGACAGCCGACGACACGACGGACCTGGCGCTCCTGCGCCTGGACATGATGGCGGCAATCGGAGTGCTGCCGGACGGCATGCCTGGGCATGCATATCTCGCCCACCTGCTCCCGCCCAACGACCGCTCTCAGGCCTGGATGAGACTGCCGCCAATCCAGTTCCACCAGTTGGAAGTGGATTTCGCTTCGTTCATCGGCGCGCTTGAGGACGAGATGGCCGGCAGACCGGCCTCAAGTAGCCGACCGGTTGCGACCGGCGCAGGAGGTCGGCCTGAAGCCGGTCGACCGGCGGCGGAACGGGCGATACTTGTAAGCGTCATGTCCAAGGGCACGCGCGGGGCGCAGAAAGAGGCGATGGCCGAGCTTGCCGAGCTTGCAGCCTCGGCGGACGTAACCGTACTTGATACCGTGATGCAGAGGCCGGAGCGGATAAACCCGAAGTACCTGATGGGCGAAGGGAAACTGAAGGAGATAATAATCACGGCCCTTCAGAAAGGCGCGAGCGTCCTCATATTCGACCAGGAGCTCACTCCGTCCCAGATACGTTCCATCTCGGAGCTTGCGGAGATAAAGGTAATCGACCGCTCGCAGTTGATACTCGACATTTTCGCATCGCGCGCCCATTCAAGAGACGGCAAGGTGCAGGTGGAGCTCGCCCAGCTCAAATACCGGCTCCCGATGCTCACGGGCAAGGGCACGGCGCTCTCAAGACTCATGGGAGGAATCGGCGGGCGCGGCCCAGGCGAGACGAAGCTCGAGACGGACAGGAGGCGCGTCCGGGACAGGATAAGCCATCTGGAAAAATTACTCAAAGACCTGTCCCGCGCGCGGCGGCAGAGGAAGGCCAGGAGAAGCGAGACGGGCCTTCCGATTATATCGATAGTCGGCTATACGAACGCCGGGAAATCGACGCTTTTGAACGCGCTGACGAAGAGCGACACGACAGTTGAGGACAGGCTCTTCGCAACGCTCGACACGGCAAGCAGAAGGCTGCGGTTTCCGCGCGAGAGGGACGTCATAATTACCGATACGGTAGGCTTCATAAGAGACCTGCCGAAGCCGCTTTTCGCTGCCTTCAAGGCGACGCTGGAGGAGCTTGAGGACGCGGACATCCTCCTGCACGTGGTGGACGCATCCAACCCGCGCTTCGAGGAGCAGATAGAGTCCGTGGAGAGAATACTGAAGGAGCTTTATCTCGCGGACAAGGAAAGGCTGACGGTATTCAATAAATCTGACTTAATGGACAGGCAGACCGCATATGCCGAGGCCCGCTCGCACGGCGCCGTTTCAGTCTCCGCCCTGGACAAGAAGACCTTCCCGCCGCTCATGCGCGAGCTCGAGAGAAGGTTGTGGCCCGGTTTAGAAGATTAGCGGGCCGGTCGGGATATACTCGTCGTCCTCTGCCTGCTCGGTCTTTTCCCTGCCCTCTTTCTCCGCGAGCTTCGCCGCGCCTATGGCCATCATGTGGTGCAGGTATATGCGCTTCATATTGGCTTCGGAGTAGCGTATGGAGAGTGTGGCGGCGCCGTTCTCCGGGTCTTCGAGTTCAAAGGCCACCCGAGAGGACGGCGTCTGGAACCGGTAGTCCTTCGACATGCTCTCAAGTATCTCTTCGGCCTCGGATTCGTTCGATACCCGATATTCCGCCTTCACCTGCCAGAGCCTGTCTTCGTGATCGAAAAAAAGCTGGATAAACTCCGCGCCCAGGGCCGCGAGGCCCGCTTCCCCCACCAAGCCCTCCGGAGAGGACTCCACTACGGCGGAAATTTCCTCTTTTTCCATTCCGAATTTAAGGTTATAGTGGTCGAATATGCATTTTTTGGCAGTTTTTTTATCCTCTTCCAAGCCATACCTCGTGTGTTAAGAAAATTTAATCGAGTATATTACAATTTACATGTTTTTTCAAGCCTTAAGACTTATTCCCGTTTGACTTCGGGCCCGTTTGCTGATAAAATCTCCGGCTTGGAGCAGTTCCAAGCCCGGATGTCCAAAAGAGTTTTTCCAGAAGTTCATGAAGCGCCGCATATCCCACTTTCCCAAACCCAGCTTTTTGCACTCCCCGGAACACCCGAAATCCGCTCTTTGACAATTAAAAATAATAAGTTTCGCAAGGATTTTTACGCTTGACAATCCCTGATTTCGGCATGTATACTCAGCCCAAGTGGGATAAAGTGGGGGAAAGTGGGAAAAGGCCGTAAAATGACTTGATTCTTCCTGTTGATCGGCCTGTGGATTTCCCGCCCCGCACTGCAAAAGAAAAACGGTAAAAGGTCATTTGGACGGACGAATCCACAGGAAGCGAGTCCAATGACCTGAGACAGGTTTTCAGGAGGGCTGGGTTGGCCGCGCTTATCGACCGGTTCATAGGGCATCACGCATACAGCCTCGACAACAAGGGGCGGGTGAGCATACCGTCCGATTTCCGTGAGGTGCTCTCCGAGCGCTACGACGAGCGGCTCGTCCTGATGAAGAACTATGACCGCTGCATCGCCGCCTATCCCGTCGAGGAATGGCAGAAGATTGACGAAAAGATAAGCTCCCTGCCCCAGAGCGACCCGATGGTAATGAAGTATCTCCGCACCTATTACTCATCCGCGAAGGTCTGCGAGCTGGACGGCCAGGGCCGCGTCCTTGTGCCGCCCGCGCTGAAGTCCTACGCCGGGCTTAACCGCGAGGGGATAAGAATCGGGCTGTCCAACAGGATGGAGTTCTGGGACGCCGAGACCTGGAAGCGAGAGAACCCGGAGGAGGACGGAGCGGCGGTCAGGGATGCCATGGCCGCATATGGGCTGTGAGGCGGGCCGGTCAACCGGCGACAAAATGCATATCCCCGTCCTGCTCAGGGAGTCGGTCGATTTTTTGAACGTGAGGCCGGCCGGAGTCTACGCAGACCTGACCCTCGGACTTGGCGGACATGCGGAAGAGATACTGAAGAAGATAAAATCCGGGAGGCTTATCGGGATAGACAAGGACATGCAGGCCATAGAGCGGGCAAAAGAGGCGCTCGAAGCGTACGGAGAGAAACTGGCCGTTTTCAAGGCGGACTTCCAGGAGGCCGGAGAGTTGATAAGGCGGCAGGGCTATAACGGGCTTGACGGTTTTATCATGGACTTAGGCGTATCCACGCTTCAGCTCAAAACGCCTGAGAGGGGCTTCGGCTTTTCCTCGGAAGCGCCCCTCGACATGCGCATGGACAGAAGCCGTGGAGAGAGCGCCGCGGACCTTGTCAACGGCCTTCCGGAGGGCGAGCTTTCGAGGATTATTTTCGAATACGGCGAGGAGCGCTGGGCGAAGAGAATCGCGCGGACAATCGCCGCGAGGCGGGAAGAAAAAAGAATAGACACCACGCGTCTTTTGGCCCGCGTCGTGGAAGACTCCATACCGAGAGGGGCCTGGCCGCCTAAAACTCATCCGGCGACAAGGACTTTCCAGGCCATAAGGATTGCCGTGAACGGGGAGATCGACGCGCTTAAGGCCGCCCTTCCGGAGATGATCTCGATGCTCAGGACCGGCGGGCGCGCCGTCGTCATCTCCTACCATTCGCTGGAAGACAGGGTTGTAAAGGATACGTTCAGGGTCGGGGCGAGGCCGTGCACATGCCCTCCGGATTTCCCGAAGTGCGTATGCGGCAAAAAACCGGCTCTCAGGATACTCACTCCCAAGCCTGTCGCGCCTTCGGAAGCGGAGATAAAATCCAACCCGAGCGCGAGGAGCGCCAAACTTCGCGCGGCGGAGAAAATCTGATGCTGGAACACTCGTTGTCCCGCCTTTCGAGCTTGAGGATTAAAAAGGCTCGCCTTGCAAGAAGGCTCGGTGTCTTCGCCGCAGTCTTCGTCCTTGCCGCCTTCTGCATGGTTTATGTGTGGCAGAGGGTGCAGGTGATAAAGGTGGGTTACCAGATAGAGGCCCTGAAAAAGGAAAAGGCGGGGCTTTTAAGGGAGAACGAGGACCTCCAGATAGAAAGCTCGACCCTTGCCTCTCCCGCGAGGATAGAGAGCATCGCGGACAGCGACATAGGCATGCATGTGCCGAAGTCCGGACAGATAGTGCTGGTCGAGAAAGCGTCAAGGCCTGTCGGCGCCGCGAGAATGCCCGTGTCCGGTGCGGCTTCCGCCGCCGCGGAAAAGGCGGCGCCGGGGAAAACCTGATGCATGGCAGGCTGGAGTCGGACGGGGCCGCGGAAACGACCCACGGCCAGAAGAGACGTGTGATGCTCGTAGTCGTCCTGCTCGCCGCAGGCTACATGGGGGTGGTCGCAAAGCTTTTCTACCTCCAGGTCATAGACAAGAGTTTCCTGGCGCAGAAGGCGCTACGGCAGCAGCAGGAAGTTGTGGATCTCCCGCCGAAGCGCGGGACGATATACGACAGCACGGGGGCCGAGCTTGCGGTAAGCGTGGAGGCGGACTCGCTCTACGGCGTCCCGGCGAACGCGCATGACCCCCGCCAGGTTGCGGCGGTCATCGCCCCTATCCTGGGCCTGGATAAAAGATCCGTCGAGAAAAAGCTTGACGGCGACAAGAAGTTCGTGTGGCTGGCGAGGCAGGTATCGCCGGACGTCCAGCCGAAGATAAAGACGGACGGCGGCATGGAGGGGGTGCTGGGCTGGCTGTACGACAGCCGCAGGTATTACCCCGAAAAAGACCTGGCGGCATGCGTTATCGGTTTTACGGGAACGGACGGAAAGGGCCTCGACGGCCTTGAGCAGGAATACGAGAAATATATAGGAGGTCTTCCGGGGGAGGCGATTGTCGAACGGGACGGCAGGGGCAGGGAAGTCCTTACGGTAAACGAGGACAAGAACTCGCCCAGGGCCGGCTGTGACATAATCCTTACCATAAACGAGAAGGTGCAGTACATGGCGGAAAAGGCCCTCGACAGGATAATGGAGAAATACAGGCCTTTGTCCGCCAGCGCCATAGTCATGGACCCGAATACCGGGGAGATCCTTGCGATGGCCGACAGGCCCGGCTTCAACCCCAACGAATGGTCTCGCTATCCGACATGGGCATGGAGAAACCGGGCGGTCTCCGACCTCTACGAGCCGGGCTCTACGTTCAAGATAGTCACCGCTTCGGCGGCGCTGGAACAGGGGGTTGTAAGGCCCTCCGACATTATCGACTGCGGAAAAGGAGAGCTCGACGTCGACGGGACTATCATCCACAGCGCGGACAACGAGGGCGGGCGTCTTACGTTTCAGGAGGTCATACAGAAAAGCAACAACGTCGGGACGATCAAGGTCGCACTGAGGCTTGGAGCGAAGAGACTCTACAGGTATGCAAAGGCCTTCGGGTTCGGCGCAAAGACCGGAGTAGACCTGCCCGGCGAAGCGGGAGGCGAGCTCAGGGACATCTCGAAGTGGTCGGGGCTTTCCGTCGCATCTGTCGCCATAGGCCAGGAGGTGGGCGTAACGCCGCTCCAGATGCTTACCGCCATGAACTGCATCGCCAACGGCGGGTATTACATGAGGCCGTATATAGTATCCGAGATTCGCGGGGCGGACGGCTCCGTCGTTATGAAGAGGTCTCCGGAAAGGGTGCGCCAGGTTGTATCCGCGGCGACGGCTGTGACGCTCAGGAATATTTTGACGACGGTCGTGGAGGACGGCGGGACTGCGGTCGAGGCAAATATAAAGGGATACCAGGTGGCGGGCAAGACAGGCACGGCCCAGAAGTTCGAGCGCGCCCTCGGAAGGTATTCCAAGACGAAATACTACAGCTCATTCGTGGGCTTCTGTCCGGCGGACAATCCGAAGATTTCCGCCATAGTGGTACTGAACGAGCCGCGCGGCGGGGCGTATTACGGCGGAGTTGTCGCGGCCCCGGCTTTCAAGAGCATAGTGGAGCAGGCGCTTACGTATATGAAGGTGCCTACGCGCCTGCCGGAGCAGACGATTACGGTGGGGAGATAAATTGAAGTTAAACGAAGTATTGGCGGGAATCGGCGGGGAAATAGTCCGGGGAGATATGGACGCGGAAATTTCCGCAATCCATTACGACTCCCGGAAGGTCTCTCCCGGTTCGCTTTTCTGCGCCGTGAAGGGACTCAAATCGGACGGCGCGTCATATATAAAAAGCGCGCTCGAAAACGGGGCGAAGGCCGTCCTGTTCGAGGACTACGGCGGCCCTATGCCGGATGGAGTTTCGCTCGTCAAGGTATCCGACGCAAGGCTTGCCATGGCGCTCGCGGCGGCGAATTTCTACGGTCAGCCGTCCAGGCGGCTCGACCTTGTCGGCATCACGGGCACGAACGGAAAGACGACGACCTCATACCTTGTCCGCTCGATTTTGCGGACGGAAGGCGCCGAGCCCGGTCTCATAGGCACGATATCCTACGAGTATGGCGGCAGAAAAATCCCGGCCCCGAACACGACCCCGGAGTCGGTAGACCTCCAGGCACTCCTCTTCGAGATGGTCGGGGCAGGAGCGAAATCCGCCGTTATGGAGGTATCGTCCCATGCCGTGGCGCTTAAAAGGATCGCAGGCTGCGGCTTCAAGGTGAAGCTGTTTACCAACTTCACTCAGGACCACCTGGATTTCCACGGGACGATGGAGGAATATTTCGAGGCCAAGAAGGCCTTCTTTACCGGCTTTGCCGGGATTAACGTAATAAACATGGACGACCCAAAGGGCGAGGAACTGAAAAGCTCGGCAATGGGGGAAGTCATTACATACGGAGTCTCCTCAAGGACGGACGTGGCCGCGAAAGACGTCGAAATATCCCCCTCAGGGACGTCTTTTACGCTTCTCGCCCCGGCTGGGGAGGCGAAAATAAAGTCCCGCCTCGTGGGAAGGCATAACCTGTATAACCTGCTTTCCGCGGCGGGCGCGGGCGTGGCGCTTGGGAAAAACCTTGATGAAATATCCGACGGGCTGGCGAGGGCGGAGGACGTCCCCGGACGCCTTGAGCGCGTATATGCGGGCCAGGAATCGCCCTACGCAAACTGCACGGTGCTCGTGGACTACGCGCATACCGAGGACGCGCTGGCAAGGGCGCTCACGGCGGCGCGGGAGCTCGCAAGCGGGCGGCTGATAGTCGTGTTCGGATGCGGCGGAGACAGGGACAGGACGAAAAGGCCGAAGATGGGACATGTCGCCGCGGAACTTGCGGACGTGGTTATCCTGACATCGGACAACCCGCGCACGGAGGACCCGGTCAAAATACTTAAAGACGCGGAATCCGGCATCGCAGAGGAAGGCTCGAAGGTCAAGGATTCGAGCTACTTCGTGTACCCGGACAGGGCGGAGGCGATTTCGTTCGCTGTCGGGGCCGCGCGGAGCGGAGACACGGTGCTTATCGCCGGCAAGGGGCACGAAGACTACCAGATAATCGGGACGACGAAATATCATTTCGACGACCGTGAAACGGCGGCTGCGGCAATGCTTGCGAGGAAGAGCACGTGATTAATTCAGAAAGAATAATCGCGGCGACGGGCGGCAGGCTCGTCCAGGAAGGCGAATCGGCGTTCTCCGGCGTATCGACGGACAGCAGGAGCGTCAAGCCGGGCGAGCTCTTCGTCCCGCTCTCCGGCGAACGCTTCAACGGCCATGACTTCATAGGACAGGCGGCGGGCTCCAGATCGGCGGGCGCGCTTGTAGAAAAAGGGAAGGACGTCAATCAGCCGGGGATGACTTTGATAGAAGTCCCGGATACGCTGCGCGCCCTGCAGGATCTTGCGCATTCCGTAAGAACGGCAAGGAAGGGGATGCCTGTTATCGGGATCACCGGTACAAACGGAAAGACCACTACCAAGGAAATGCTCGCCTCGATACTCTCGCTGCGCGGCCCGGCGCTTAGGACAGATGGGAACTTAAACAACCATATCGGCGTTCCGCTCACGCTCCTGAGGCTTAAGGACGAACACTGGGCGGCGGTTATAGAAATGGGCATGAGCGCGCCGGGCGAGATTGCCAGACTCGCCGAGATTGCGGCGCCCGTAATAGGCGTGATAACGAACATAGGCCCCGCCCACCTCGACGTACTGAAGGACTTAGAAGGAGTGGCGAAGGCAAAGTCGGAACTTATCGCATCCCTGCCGCCCGAAGGGACGGCGATATTGAACGCGGACGACCCGCACTTAAAAGCCATGCCGCACCAGTTCAAGGGAAAGACCGTGTCTTTCGGCCTCGGCAGAGACGCCGCGGTATCCGCATCGGATATAGCGGAGGGCGCAGGCGGTGTGTCTTTCAGGCTGAAACTGCCGGGCATGTCCGCCGCGATAAAACTGAACTTCATAGGCTCGCATAATGTCTATAACGCGCTGGCCGCGGCCTCCGCAGCCTTTGTGCTCGGCATGACGATGGACGAAATAAAAGAAGGACTCTCATCCTGCCGCCCCGCGAAGATGCGGATGCAGGAGGAGATAATCGACGGGGTAAGGGTAATAAACGACGCCTATAACGCAAACCCCGCCTCTATGGCCGCGGCGATAAGCGCGCTGGCGGTGATGAAAGGCGGGAGAAAGTTTGCAATACTTGGCGAGATGCTGGAGCTTGGAAGCCAGGCGTCGAGGTCTCATTTCGATACCGGCAGGCTCGCCGGGGCGAGCGGCGTCCATATGCTGGTGCTGGTCGGCGAACATGCGCCGGACGCGGCCCAGGGCGCGATAGAGGCCGGCATGCCGGA
>JAJYGS010000017.1 GCA_021785055.1 Nitrospirota bacterium
TATTGCCGTTTAGGCTATCTATTAATCGTTATACGGCATTCTACCTCAAGGAGGCGCCTTAAGATGAAAATCGCCCGCAAAAAGGCGGCCCGCGCTTTTATCGGGCTTGCGCTTCTTGCCCCGCTTCTTCTCCTGACCGGCTGTTTTGCGACCCAGCAGGACCTTGAACCTATGCAGAGCGACATCATGGTCCTGGAGAAGCAGTTCTCCGAGGTGCAGAAACAGGTTGCGAAGGCAAAATACGCCGAGGAAGGCCAGGCCGAGCCGGAAAAGCTGAAAGAGATAGACCGCCGCATCACCGCGCTTGAGAAGCGCATGGACTCCCTTGAGGCCGAGATACGCGAGCTGAAGGAGGACCAGGCGCCGCTTGCGCCCCAGCCGATACCCCCGGAATCGGGCGCCCCTGCCCCCGCTGCCCCGGCCCCGCAGGCCCCGCAGCCGACGAAAGGCATGGTGGCGGCGCAGGACGCATTCAACCGGGCTATGGACTCATATTCCGCCGGGGACTACGACAAGGCAAAGGCCGCGTTCACGGCATTTTTACAGAATTACCCCACGGACAACCTGGCGGACGACGCCAGGTTCATGCTCGGAGAAACAGCCTTCACCAGGAAAGACTACGCCGGGGCCGTGAAGGAATACCAGAAGGTCGTGGACGACTACCCGCTCGCGGATAGGGTGCCCGACGCGCTTTACAAGGAAGGCACCGCATACGAGCTGATGGGGAATCCGGACAAGGCCCGCGAGAGCTTTAACCGCGTCATGGATAACTATCCATACAGCGACTCGGCGAAAAAGGCGCACCATGAGCTTGACAAACTGAAGGGCAAATAAGCGAGGAGAGCGTTATGAAAAAGAGACTCCTGCCTGTGATGGTTTTATTCGCTTTGTGTTTTTCGTTATCCACCGCATTCGCCGGGGAAGAAAACAACCCCCAGGCGGCCCAGTCGTTCGGCAATCGGACATCGGTATCGGGTGCGCCCTGGACCGGGAGGTATACCATCGTAAAGGGAGACACGCTCTGGGACATATCCAGGGCACGGCTCTCGGATCCCTTCGCCTGGCCCAGGATATGGAAGAAAAACCCGTTCATACACAACCCGAACCTCATATATCCCGGACAGGTCATCAAGCTCCCGCCGGGAGTTACCATAGCTCCGCCCAAGGCGTCGGCGAAGGAAGTCCCGCCTCCTCCCGTCGAGAAGCGGGAGAGAGGGCCTTTTGTGAGCAAGGGCACCACGCTCATGACCAGGCCACGTGTCTCGGAAGGGCGTATAATTACCATCCCGCCGCCTCCTACAAGAATTCCGGTGGCAAACGAGGAAACCGTACTTGAAGCCGGTTTCGTGGACGAGGGCGGGATCGGAACCCGTCCCATCGAAGGCAGCCCCGTGCACCAGTCGCTCTACGGGCTTTTCGACGAGCTTTACGTCAAGACGGACGGAGTCAGCACGGGCGACCGGTTTATAATCGGCAGATACGAGGGGAAGGTGAAAGACCCCGCCACCGGAGATACCCTCGGCAGGCTGGTAAAGGTATCGGGGATCCTGAAGATAGAAGGGCCGAAGGACGGTTTCATGCTGGGCAGGATAACGAAGGCGTTCACGGACATAAAAATCTCCGACAGGCTCTTCCCGTACGAGGAGCCGATTATAGTTTACGAGCCTGTACCGTCGAACCCGAAGGCGTACGGGGTTTCCGGTTATATAGCCGCGTTAAGCGACAACATGGAAGACGTCGCCCCGGCGGATATAGTATACATAGACAGGGGCGCAAAAGACGGCGTCCTGCCCGGCGATACGTTCGTCGTCCTGCGTCCGGGCGGCTATACGAGGAAGGAACTTCCGCTTGAGAGGTCAACCCCGCTTCCCGGCGTAAAGACGGGGCTTATACAGGTCGTATCCGTCAGGGAGCATACCGCCGCGGCGAAGGTCTCGAGTTCGGACGGGCCGCTAAAGGCGGGCTACGACATATACTATTCCAGGCCGAAATAGATTTGGCTATACGGGGGCGGGTTATTCCAGGGAGCGCGGAAACCGGGGAGGGATTGCATAACGGCCCCGAGACGGAAGTCAAGGGCGGCGATTCGGCATCTCCTGAACGGATAGACCCCGTTCCCTGGATGGCCCTGAACTCCGTAGACGGCGTCGGGAAGGTCTTATACAAAAGACTGATACTTCGCTTCGGAAGCCCGGAAAAGGTCTTTGCGGCCTGTAAGAGCGAGCTGGCTTCCGTCGACGGGATGGGGCCGAAAGCGCTCCGGGGCATAAAGGACTTCAAGGGCTGGGAAGAGGCCCAAAACGAGGCCGAAAAGGCCCGCGCCCTTGGGGCCGGGATTGTCACGTTTGCCGACCCGCGCTATCCGTACAATCTGAAGGAAATACACGACCCGCCGCCATACCTGTATGTCCTGGGCGGGCTTGTGGCCGGCGATAAGATCTCCGTGGCCATGGTAGGCTCAAGAAACGCATCCCACTACGGCCTTTGCGAGACGAGAAGAATAGCCACGGACCTGGCGGCAAAGGGGATTACCATCGTCTCCGGCGGCGCGCGCGGGATAGATACGGAGGCGCATCGCGGCGCGCTTTCGGGCGGCGGCAGGACGATTGCCGTCCTCGGATGCGGGATAGACGTAACCTACCCGCGCGAGAACGGCGAGCTTTTTAAAAAAATCGCCGAGTCCGGCGCGGTAATCACGGAATATCCCGTAGGCACGCCCCCGGACAAGGCAAATTTTCCGCCCAGGAACCGCATAATAAGCGGGATTTCGCTTGGCGTTATCGTCATGGAAGCGGCCAAGGATTCCGGCTCGTTGATAACCGCCAATTGTTCGGTGGAGCAGGGTAGAGAGGTATACGCCCTGCCGGGGAACGTCAGCGCGGACAACGCCAGGGGCGTCAACAGCCTGATTAAAAAAGGCGCGAAGCTGATAGAAGGACCGGCAGACGTGCTCGAAGACCTGTTCCCTTACATGAAGGGATACGTAAGCGAGCTGGCCCTGGACTACGGCGACGCGCCCGAAAGGGCCCCCGTTATGCCGTCCCTTGCCCCGGATGAAATGGCGGTTTACGGCCATATCTCGCTTGAACCGGTGCATGTCGACGTAATTGCCGGGAAAACCGGGTTCCCGGTATCAAGGATTTTGTCTCTGCTTCTCGACATGGAGCTTAAGGGATTGGTCAGGCAAATTTCCGGGATGAATTACATAAAAGAGATTTAGCCCTTTACGAGGACGAGGGGCTGTGGTAGAATCGAAGAAACTGAAACGTCGTTCCCGCAGCGCATAGAGAATTCCCGGAGATTTTAAGCTTATAACACGTTTTTTTCGAGGCCAATGAAAGAAGACTTTCTCGATATAGTCGCGGTAATCGTCAGGCAGATGGCCGAGGACGACTCGGTCGGCCCCAGAGACAAAAGCATCATCGAAGGCCTCCTGGACGACGGATACGACCTCATGGACATCGACGACGCCCTGTCCTGGTTCGAGAGTCTGGGCGCGATGGAGGAAGAGATGGAGGGGGTGGAGTTCTGGCCGGGTTTCAGAGGGGTGCGCGTCCAGGCCCGATGGGAGAAGGAGGCCATGTCTCCTCAGGCGTATGACTACCTGTTGCGCCTTAACCGCTCCGGGGTGGTGGACGACTCCTTCCGCGAGGCCATAATCGACAAAATCATAGACCTGAAGCTCTCGGATTTCGGCGTGGAACAGATGAAAGCGCTTCTTGGGCTGGTGCTGTACTCTCAGGGCAGGTTCCTGCCGGATTCCTCCGCCGGATGCGCGGAGAAAAACCTGAAAGGGTTGCTTAACTGAGCCGGTCAGACCCGGCGGCGGGCATTTTCGGGTAGAGAGAGGGACATTCGCGGTCTTTGGAAATTTGTAAATCCGGGGCGCCTGACGACGCCCTTTGTTGTTTTAAATATTGTAGGGGCGCAATTTATTGCGCCCGTCGAGTATTGCAACCGACCGATAGAACAAAAGGGAACCGGAAAATATAGATGGCAAAGGATTTGATTGTAGTCGAATCGCCCGCGAAGGCGAAGACGATTAACAAGTACCTGGGCGATCAGTATGTCGTGAAGGCGTCCCTCGGCCACGTGCGGGACCTGCCCAGGAAAAGGCTCGCGGTAGACATAGAAAACGGCTTCATGCCGGAGTACGAGGTAATAAAGGACAAGGCCAAGGTGATTACGGAGCTCAAAAGGCTCGCCAAGTCCGCAGAAAAGATATATCTCGCGCCCGACCCGGACC
>JAJYGS010000073.1 GCA_021785055.1 Nitrospirota bacterium
CCGGCGGCTCCTCCGGCGGCTCGGCGGCGGCTGTCGCGGCGGACATGTGCGCGGCGGCGCTCGGCTCCGATACCGGCGGCTCCATCCGCCAGCCCGCGGCCTGCTGCGGCGTCGTGGGCCTGAAACCCACCTATGGCCGGGTATCGCGCTACGGGCTGGTCGCGTTCGCCTCCTCGCTCGACCAGATAGGCCCCATCACGAAGGACGTCCTTGACTGCGCGATTATGATGAACGTCATCGGCGGGCACGACCCGCTCGATTCCACTTCGGCAAATATAGCCTTGCCGGATTTTACGGCAAATCTGAAGCAGGGCGTCAAGGGCCTGAAGGTCGGGATGCCGAAGGAATATTTTGTCGAGGGCGGCATCGACAAGGAGGTATACGGCTCTATGATGGAGGCGGTGGAAGTCCTGAAGCGCTTGGGCGCACAGGTGAAGGATATCTCGCTCCCGCATAGCGGCTACGCCATCGCAACGTACTACATCCTCGCCACTTCGGAGGCGAGCTCCAACCTCGCGCGCTACGACGGCGTGAAGTACGGCTACCGCGCAAAGGAGCACGAGGACCTTTTGGATATGTACAAGAGGACGCGCTCGGAGGGCTTCGGGCCGGAGGTGAAGCGCAGGATAATGCTCGGCACGTATGCGCTCTCGTCCGGCTATTACGACGCGTATTACAAGAAGGGCCAGCAGGTCCGGACGCTCATAAAGCGCGACTTCGACGAAGCATTTAAGGATGTCGATATAATTATCACGCCGACTGCGCCGACGCCCGCGTTCAAACTCGGTGAGAAGACCGCAGACCCGCTCCAGATGTACTTAAGCGACATCTTCACCATAAGCGTGAACCTTGCGGGCATCCCCGGCCTCTCGCTCCCCTGCGGCATGACATCGAATAACCTGCCCGTCGGGATGCAGATACTGGGGCGGCATTTCGACGAGGAGACCGTGCTGCGCGCGGCCTACGCCTACGAGCAGGCGACGGATTGGCATTTGAGGAAGCCGAAATTATGATTCGGAGGCATTTATAAATGCAATATGAACCCGTAATCGGGCTGGAAGTCCACGCGCAGCTTAAGACCGCCTCGAAGATATTCTGCGGGTGCAGCACAAAGTTCGGGCAGGGGCCGAACTCCCAGACGTGCCAGGTCTGCGTCGGGATGCCGGGGGTGCTGCCCGTGCTGAACAAGACCGCGATGGATTACATCATCAAGACGGGCTTGGCTGTGCACTGTGAAATCGCACCCTACTCCCGTTTCGCGCGCAAGAACTACTTCTATCCCGACCTCCCGAAGGGCTACCAGATCTCGCAGTATGAACTCCCGGTCTGCCAGGGCGGATACGTCGATGTCGTCGTGGACGGGGCGGTGAAGCGAGTCGGCCTCACGCGCATCCACCTGGAAGAGGACGCGGGGAAGAACCTGCACGAGGGCATCGAGGGCGCGTCGCATGTGGACTTGAACCGCACCGGCGTGCCGCTCATGGAAATAGTTTCCGAGCCGGACATCCGCTCCGCCGCCGAGGCCGCGGAGTATATGCGGAAGCTCCGGGCGATACTTCGCTACATCGACGTCTGCGACGGCAACATGGAGGAAGGCTCGCTCAGGTGCGATGCGAACGTATCCGTCAGGCCAGTCGGCCAAAAAGAGTTCGGGACGCGCGCGGAGCTTAAGAACATGAACTCCTTCAAGAACGTGCAGAAGGCCGTCGAGTACGAGATAAAGCGGCAGATTGCGGTCATCGAGGACGGCGGCAAGGTCGTGCAGGAGACGCGGCTCTGGGACGCGAACCAGGGGATTACGCTCTCCATGCGCGGCAAGGAAGAGGCTCACGACTACCGCTACTTCCCGGAGCCGGACCTTGTCCCCGTCGAGGTCTCCGGGGACTGGCTGGACGAGATACGCGCCACGATGCCGGAACTCCCGGACGCCAAGCGCGAGAGGTTCGTGCGCGCGTACGGCATACCGGACTACGACGCGATGGTTCTGACGGAATCGAGGGCGCTGGCGAATTATTACGAGATAGTCGCAAAGCTCTCCGGCGCGCCGAAGCAGGCGAGCAACTGGGTTATGGGAGACGTCCTGCGCGAACTGAAGAACGCGGGCACAGAGCCGGAGGAATGCCCCCTTGAGCCTGAGCGCCTCGCGGGTATGATAAAGTTACTCGAGTCCGGAGTCATCTCCGGAAAGATCGCCAAGACCGTCTTCGAGGAGATTTACAAAAACAAAAAGAGTGCCGAAGAAATCGTGAAGGAAAAGGGCCTCGTGCAGATATCCGACGCGGGCGAGATAGAGAGGGTCATAGACGAGGTGATGGCCGCGAATCCGGTTAATGTAGAGCAGTATAAAGCGGGCAAGGTTGCGCTCCTCGGATTCTTCGTGGGACAGGTGATGAAGAAGACCGGCGGGAAGGCAAATCCGGGCGTGGTGAACGACCTGCTGAGAAAGAAGCTTTCATGAAAAAAATTGCCGTGGCCGCGCTTCTCGTCATTGCGGCGGCCATTGCCGGATGCGCGGGCGGGAACGACATACTGGGGAAGGGCTACAGGTCCAAAGACTACAGCTTCCACAAGAACACGAATTATATCAAGGTCAACTGGAACCTTAAAATCAGGACCAATCGCGCGGTCGCGGTGGGATACGTGGAGCCTTCCAGCCATGACGTCGGCCTCCATACCGTAAAACTGGAGCTTGTCGGCCTGGACAGCGAAGGCAGGGTTATAAGCTCCGCCAAAGGTATGCCCTTGGACGAATACATCATGTCTCCGTCCTATGAGTCTCCGTTCGAGATAATATTGCCGCTTAAAGGCGGGGAGAAGGACTTTACCATACGCGGCAGCTACTACCACTACCCTGTGGGCAACAATTCCGATTCCGACGAGGACAGGCCGGGACACATACCTTTAAAATAGCAGGCGAGGCGAACATGGATATAAAGATAAAGAGGGGCTCGGTATCGGACGAGAAGTCCGACGCGGCGGTATTCATGCTTTTCGAGGGCGAAAGACCCAAAGGCGCGCTGGCCGGGATCGACGGCATACTGGGCGGCGTAATCTCCCGTTCCATTGCGTCCGGGGAATTTACCGGCAAGCGGGACGAGACGGCGCTGTTCCACAATCCGGGCAAGACAGGTCCGGCAAGAATAATTATTGCAGGCATGGGCAAAAGGGATAAATTCACCCCCGACAGCCTCATGCGCGCGGCGGGCGCGGCGGCGGCCCTTGCCGGAAAAACCGGCCTCAAGGAAATCTCCGCGCATTCCGACCCGCCCGAAGCCATGTCCGCCCATCGGTTCGCAAGCCTCATAGCCCAGGGCATGCTCCTTGCGCTATATAACTTCGACAGGTTCAAGAAAACCGAATCCGATAAAAAGAGGGTGAAGTCCCTTACGCTCCTCGCTTCCGACAGAGCGATGGAAGCCGCGCTGAAGAAGGGCGCGGTGGAGGGGCGCATAATCGCCGATTCGGTCAATTTCGCAAAAGACATGATAAATGCCCCGGCGAACGAGATGACGCCCTCCGTCATGGCCTCGCGCGCGAAGGCCGCGGCGAAGGACGTAGGGCTTAAACTGAAAGTCCTTGAAGCGGACGACTGCAAAAAGCTCGGCATGGGCGCGTTCCTTGGCGTCGCAATGGGCAGCAAGCAGCCGCCGAAGTTCATAGTCATGGAATACCAGGGCGGGAAGCCGGTTGACCGGCGGCAAGGCCCGTATGTCATAATCGGCAAGGGTATCACGTTCGATTCCGGCGGCATCTCCATTAAGCCCTCAGAGGGCATGGAGAAGATGAAATACGACATGGCCGGGGCCGGGGCGGTCATCGCGGCGATACGCTGCGCGGCGGCCCTGAAGCTTCCGGTGAATCTCGTCGCCATAGCGCCCTGCACGGAGAACATGCCCGGCGGCGCGGCGCTTAAGCCCGGCGACATGGTGCGCGCCATGAACGATAAGACCATCGAGATAATCTCGACGGACGCCGAGGGCCGCCTTGTGCTGGCGGACGCGCTCTGCTACGCCTCGCGGTATAAACCCAGGGCCGTTATCGACATCGCCACCCTGACCGGTGCGTGCGTCATTGCGCTCGGCGATTTCGCCATAGGACTCATGGGCAACGACAGGGGCTTGATAGACGAAGTCGTCAAGGCGGGAGACACCGCAAACGAGCGCGCCTGGGAGCTCCCGATGTGGGATGAGTATCTCGACGCGATGAAGGGCGACGTGACCGACCTGAAGAACGTCGGCGGCAGGAAGGCCGCGACGGTCACCGCCGGGAAATTCTTGCAGGAGTTCGTGGACTATCCCTGGGTCCATCTGGACATCGCCGGGACGGCCTGGGAGGAAAAGGGACGGCCTTACTGCCCCAGGGGCGCGACGGCCATCGGGGTGCGGCTGATAGTAGAGTTTTTAAAAAGGAAGAGCGCATAATAAAGACTGTCATTCTGAGCAAAGCGAAGAATCTGATTTCAATTCTTTTACTGTGGATTCTTCGGCCCGCGCCTCAGAATGACATTCTGTGGTCTGGAGGTGGTTTGTAATGCCGATTTACGAGTACGAGTGCAAGGAATGCGGGAAGCGTTTCGACGCGATGCAGAAGTTTTCCGACGAGCCGCTCAAGGAGTGCAAATTCTGCGGCGGGGAAGTCCGGAAGCTTATGGGCACGCCCGCGCTGCAATTCAAAGGCTCCGGCTGGTATGTAACGGACTATGCCGGGAAAACCCCGAAGCCGGGCGGGAACGACTCCGGGCGCGAAAAGACCAGGGAAGGCGCGAAAAAGGAAAAGACATCTTCCGCCGCGAATACGGATTCAGCAGCCTCCAAACCAGCCGCGTCCGACGCATCGCACCCGACGACGCCCTCCGGTAACAAATAAATGCCTGTTTATTTCCCCGGCAGGACCGTCCACGTCCATATCCCCTACCCAAGGATTTTCGACTCCATCGGCTTCCTGCGGGAGAACCGCATAAACCCGGAGATATTTTTCCCGTCCGACCAGCTCGACATCATCGCGCCCGCCGATATTGACAGGCTTGCCGCCGCTCTCGACTGGTCTCCCACCGTCTCCATACACGCGCCGTTCATGGACCTCTGCCCCGGCGCGGTGGATTCCAAAATCGCGGCGGTAACGCTTGAGCGGTTCCTTCAGACGATAGAAATCACCGCGCCGCTGAAGCCCGTTTGCGCCGTCTTCCATTCCGGCTACGAGAGCTGGAAATACGCGGGCAACACGGACATCTGGATAAAGAAAAGCACGGCCATCTGGAGGAAGGTGCTGGATTTCGCCGAAAAGACCGGCACCAAGGTCGCCATAGAGAACATCGTCGATGCGGAGCCCTCGCACCTGGTCAGGCTGGCGGACGAGATCAATCACCCGCTCTTCGGCCTCTGCCTCGACGTCGGCCACAGGGAGCTTTTCTCGAAACTCAGCCCCGCCGAGTGGCTCGGCCTTACGGCCCCCCGGCTTTTCGAGCTTCACCTGCACGACAATTTCGGAACCGGCGACGACCACCTCCCGGTCGGAGACGGGAAGATCGAATGGCGGGGATTCTTCGAGAAGCTCAAAGGTCTCGCCGCACAACCCATCCACACCCTCGAAGCCCACAGCGAAGACGACGCCCTGAGGGCGCTTAATAACCTGAAAAATTTCTTATGAGCGGCTCCGGGCATATAGAAAAGGTTGTCTCCGTATTCGACAGGGCGAGCGAAGGATACGACCTGCCCGCGCTCCGGTTCTTCGCCGACAGCGCCCGGCATATGGTTTCGGATATGCGCCTTCAAGGGCGCGAAGTCCTTCTCGACGCCGCGACGGGCACCGGCCATGTCGCGCTCGCAGCGGCAAGGGCGCTCCCGAATGGAAGGGTAACCGGGATAGACATATCGGACGGCATGCTCCGTAGGGCGCGGGCCAAGGCGGACAGAATGGGCCTTGGGAACATATCCTTCGAGCGGCGCGACATAGAGGACACCGGGTTCCCTGAGCGCTCATTCGACATCGCCTCCTGCGCCTTCGGCCTCTTCTTCCTGCCGGACATGCAAAGCGGGCTTTGCGGCATCTTCCGGGTTATAAAGCCCGGCGGCACGCTGCACGTTACAAGCTTCCGCTCCGGCTTGATGGAACCCATGCGAGGGATGCTCCTTGCGCGGCTGAAAAAGCTCGGCGTGGAGCCGCCGGAGTTTTCCTCCAGGCTCGATACGCCGGAAAAGATCGCGGCACTTCTCGCCTCCTCGGGATGCGGGAATATCGACATCCGGTCGAGGGAACTCGGATATTACATAAAGGACGGCCTTGAATGGCTGGATATTTTGCGGAATACGGCCTTCGGCGGCCCGCTTAACCGGCTTTCCGAGGACGACCGGGAACGCCTCATCGACGAACATTTAAAGGAAGTTGACAGCCTCCGCGAAAAGGACGGCATCCGGCTGAATATCGAGGTGCTCTTCGCACAGGCAGAGAAACCCCGGTGAACAAGGCGAAAACAATCGCCGACTGTCATTCCCGCCGCCCCCCCCGCCTGTCATTCTGAGGCTCCGCCGAAGAATCCAAAGTTGACTTTTAATGTCAAATGTAGGTCCCTCCGCGTTGGTCGGGACGACAGACAAACCCCGTCCACTCGCCTGTCATTGCAGGGGCGCAGGTTCACTTGCGCCCGGCAGTTGTCCGTCATTCCCGTGAAAACGGGAATCCGGCGACTTTCATAACGCCCCCTCTGTCCCCCTCTTAACTTAAGAGGGGGATGAAGGTCGTCATTCCCGACCCACGCCATGTCCGTCATTCCCGTGAAAGCGGGACCCGGCGACTTTTCTTACCCTCGCCCTCTCAGGGTAGAGGGTAGCCGAAGGCCGGGTGAGGGAATTTCGACACCAGCACGGGTCATGTCTTCAGCGCCTCTCAGGGGAGAGGGTAGCCGAAGGCCGGGTGAGGGTTCGCCCTTGCCTGTCATTCTGAGGCTCCGCCGAAGAATCCAAAGTTGACTTTAAAGGTTTCGGTAATCACAATGCGATTTGCTAATATTATTAGCCCGAACAACAATAGCAAACCTCATCGGTCGGGAAAGTTCATTATAAATAGCAGTTCCGGATTATTTACGTAACGGGCTGATTATCCAAATAAATATTAATCTAAATTGCGTTTTCCCCCCGGTATCGAAAACGGGGCGGAAAACGGCCTCTGCGGGCGTGTTTCAGGGCAAAAAAGGGGCGCGGGGAAGGGGCGATTCCCGGCGGATGGAACTACGTGAAAAACAAATTGATTTATAAAAATTTAGTGGTAGTATTGATGAATAAATCCACTTCAAAGGAGGGAAGATGACAAGCGGATATTGCGTAAAATGCAAGGAAAAACGGGACATTAGCGATGCGAAAGAGATTACCATGAAGAACGGAAAACCCGCCGTCGAAGGGAAATGCCCGGTGTGCGGAACCAAAATTTTTAAAATCGGCAAGAAGAGCTGAAGCGGCAGGGCATAAAAAAGGCCCCGTAAAAACGGGGCCTTTTTTATTTTAAAATCAAACAGATAGCCTATGAGGCCTTGTCTGGATGACAGCCCTTGCATCCCCTTCGGCGGGTCAGGTGCGGGCCTATCGCGCCATGCGGGTCGTGGCAGGTCAGACACATCGTTTTCCCTTGTTTTGTAAGGGGAAAATCGGCAGGCAACTTGAAAAGCGGCACCTTGCCCGGCTCGTGAAGATGGCCAGGTATTGGAAAGGTATGACAAATCAAGCAGATATCCTTCCTGTCGGCCTTAAGATTGTATTTATAATTCGCGGAATGAGGGTCGTGGCACCTGTAGCATTCTCCCTTTTTAAACGGCGGATGGAGGCTGCTTTGATTCAGCCATCGGCTCGCGTCGTTATGGTGGCACATAAGGCATATCTCGTTCTTTGACTTCACGAGCTGATATCTGAAGGGCGAGCCGTGAGGGTCGTGACATACCGTGCAAAGCCCCGCGCCGACCGGGCCGTGCTCGCGCTTCATATTGTCGTCTATCTTCTCCCTGTCCACGTGGCAGGAGTAACACAGGGTCTTGTCGTCCTCCTCCACCTTGTATTTGTTCGGCTTGCTGTTCGGATCATGGCAGACAACGCATATTCCAACGTTTACCGGGCCGTGGACGTAAACATTGTGCGTGAGGTTGGCATGGCACTTGAGGCAGCTTAAATCCGTCGCGGTCTCTATCTCCTCCCGCGTAAGCTGCATCTGGTGGCACTCCTGGCACTGCTCTTCGTTTTTGGGAGTGTGAAAGGAATACGGCGGATAGCCTGCGACAGGCGCTGCAAGCATCCTGGACGAACGGAAAAGCGAGATGGTCTGGACATTCCAGTCCCCGCCCTTCTTTCTCCAGCGCACATCTATCATGTTCTCGCCGAGCGACAGTATAATCTGCGCGTGGAAATATTTCCCGTGAAATACCGGCGTTACCTTAGACCTTCCGTTATTTACTATCTCCATCTCAGGCTTGCCGTCCGCTATTCCAACCACCGAGATCGTATCCCCTGTGGTGGACTGGACGGAAACCTCGCGACGCCTGGCGCCGGAGAGTTCCGATTCGGAATATACGGCGGAAAGGTTCTCAGGCACCAGCACGCGGACGCCTGATCCCTGCACCTTCACTTCGTCAGCCGTTGATCTTGCGAGTGGTATTGACGCGGCAAATAAAAACAGCGCAAAGAGGACAATTACTGGCTTATTGCGGGACATACCGGTAGACCATGTTCTTTGCGGCATCCGTCACATAGACATAGCCGTTTCTTAAGACCGCTATGCCCCGCGGGTCCGCCAGCTCGTCGCCGCCGAACTCGTACATGAACTCGCCCTTGTTGTTATATACCATGATCTTTCGCCTGCCCCTGTCCGTAACGAAGCAGGTGTTGTCGAAGGGATCAACGGCGATGTCGACCGGCTCCTTCAGCTGTCCTTCCTTGTCTCCGGATTTGGTAAAAATGCCTGTAAACCGGCCATCCCTGTCGAATTTTTCGATGGCGTATGTGCCGTCCGGGAGCTTGTCGAGGACAAGGAATCCGCCCAGGCCCTGGTTGTCGTAGGCAATGGCGGTCGGCTGATTAAGTCTGCCCTTGCCGTAGGAGGCGTTCACGTCGTTCCCGAACTCACGGTAATATGTCGCATCGACCGCAGGGTTGGACTCGCTTACGTTGAAGCCTTCAACGCGTCCGTTCCCTGTGTCGGAAACCCACAGGACTTTATTTTCATCCATAGTCAGATACGTCGGCTGGTTAAGCTGGCCCTGCGTAAAGCCCAGCCCCCCCCATATAAACGGAGTGAGCAGGAATGCGTTGGCCTTTCCCGCAATGTCCTGGAGATACAGCGGGTCGAGTATAACGAGCCTGTTCTCCGCCAGGAACTTGTCGTGCAGAGCCGTATCCACCACGTCTCCGGTTTTGGTGAGCATAACAAAGACGTTCGGCGGACTCGCGTCGAAGGGGTTATAGGAATTCATGAAGTCCGACACGTTCGACGCGACAAGGAAGCGCTGTATGCGGTTGTTCAGGGAATCCACGACGTGCAGCCTGACGATGTTTCTTGTGCGATCCTGGTCCAGGTAAATCCCTGCCGGCTTGTTGAACTCGAACTCGCCGGTCTCGCGCAGGGCCACGGGGGTCGTCATGGATTGCGCAAACTCCCCGTTTCCCATGCCCTGCCTGCCGAATGCGAACTGGAAGAGGCCGAAGCGGTCGAATTTCTGTATGCGGTAGTTCCCCTGATCCACTACATACATGTTCTCCTGGCCGTCCACAGCGACGCCCACGGGCGTATCGAAAAGCCCTATCCCAAGCCCGAAGCCGCCGAAGGAGAGGTCGAGCTTGTACGGCGCGGGGCCGGACTTTGACTTGACCTCCTCCTCTTTGGGAGGCGCGGGCCTCGGCTTTGCCGGCGAAGACTTCGGCTGCATATTGGCGGCAACCTTTGCATTAGACGCCTCCGCTTTCGCGCCGGAGGGCCTCTTAAAACCGCCCATGCCCATCATGCCGCCGTTCGCGCCCTTGAGGACGGACTGCTGCTGTTTCCGGCCGGTTTTCTGTCCGGCATTACCGGCGCTCTTGGCTGCTTTCGCCGTTCCGGAAGGCTGGGACTGCTCCTGGGGCGTTATGCCTTTTGTCTCGGCCCGGCGCCCTACGACCACCGTGCTGTGCCCGCAGCCCCAGACTGCAAGGGCGAAGGCTGCATATACCGCAACGGTTTTTATGTTCTTCAGGGATATACGCATTTTATACTCAAACCCCTAATTGGTTATTCATAGCCCGTGTCCGCGACGGATTGTCTTTTCGCTGGACACGAATCACGGCATTTCCCGCCCCTGCCGTCAAGGAACGACAGGCGTAGGCGTTATGCCCGCGGAATTGCCCTTGGCAGCCGGAGGAGGAGTCGCACCAGCCTGCTGCTGGTTCGGGGCGGGCGAGCTCTTCACCTTTGCCTTCGAGAAGTTCTCCAGCTTCTGTTTCCTGGAAAGCTCCAGGGCCTTCTTGCCCGTTACCTTTCTGTCCTTTATTTCGCTCGCAAGGTCGTCCACGAGACCGCTCAGGACGTCGCGCGCGACGTCGATTACGGGCGGGCCGTCGGAAAGCCCCAGGGCCTCGGAAACCGTCCCGCCGCCCTCCTTGGACGCATCTCCCAGCCAGAGTATCTGGCCGGTATCGACATCCACCATGCGCAGAGATACCGCGAACTGCGCGCCCTTGTTCGACCGCTCGTTGTAGACCTGTACCGTGCCGAATATGACGGCCTGAACGCCCAGACTGTCCCCAAGCGTCTTCAACGTGTCCTTGCTTATGGGGTCGGTCTCCCTGAGCTTGAGCTTCCTCATTACCTCTACCATCTGGCCCTCGTCCACGACATCCTTGAAGGCGCCGGAGATATAGAGCTCGGTAATGAAGAGGTCGCGCGCCTTGAGGCCCGCGTCCTTGTCCTTGGACACGTTCACGAAGGGCATGACCGCGATGTCGCAGTCGGGGCCCCATTCGGGATATGTCACGTAAGTGGATTCGGCTATGGGCTTGGTAAAAAGGCGGGTCGTTCCGCTTCCGCAGCCGACAAGGAATAAAACAGACAGTCCTGCAACGAGAAGAAACCTGATACTGATTCGCATAATAAGTTACTCCCCTCCCCCAGTTTGACTTTTTATCATAGCTGTGATTGATTTGCAATAGCAATTTTTAAAAATTAAAGATTTTTAAAAATTGAAATCGCTGTTTATTTCCTGATACTTAACGAAACGTAAATCGCCTGTGAATCGTTCCTCTCGGATGAAAAAATCTGCGAATAGCTATACCTCGCCTGCAAGCTCACGGCCAGGTTCCTGAGCCTTACGCCGAGGCCGTACTGCGCGGCAAAACTCATGGTGGCCGGAGACACCGAAGCGGCGGGCTACAAGATGTTGAAGTTCAACGCGTGCGGCTGGTCAAACCAGCTTCCCATGAGAGAATATGAACTGGTAGAGGTGGAGGGCGTGTTGGTGCCGGAGGAGGTGTTGAAGTCCGCGTCCGCAGTCAACATCGTGTTGGGCAGCGGCCTTGCAAGGGAAAGCCTTACAACCGCGTTGTTCTGCGTCGTGGAGATGGTTGCCGCGCCTGTGCCGCCGTTCCATGCCATCCTGTATATGTCTGAGAAATTCATCATCAGCCTCTGCCGCAGGCTCAGCATGTACATCACCGGTATAACCACCTCCGTGTTGTTTGTCGATGAAGAGCCGGGCGATGTGGCCGATACCGTATAGTCCCAGTAAGGGTTCAGGGACAGATTCTTTACAGGGCCGATGTTGGTCATGAACCTGAATTCGTTTGACGAACTGCCCGTGTTGGTCGAGTTCGAGGTATCGACGTAAGATTCGGAGAGGGCCATGTTAAGGAACATGGACGGATGGGCGGAGATAAGCCAGTCTACGTTGTCCTGCGTATCCGAAGTCGATGCGCTCCCCTGGGAGCTGTTTGTATCGAATCTCCTCTCATACCTCGAACTGAACGTGAATATGCCTGCGTGGTGGTTCAGGTCCATCCCGCCCAGCGCCTGGCTCGAGGACGAGCTTATACCCCCCATTGAGTCGTTCAGGATATACGAACCGTAGAGGCGGAGATATTTGGGAAATGTGTAGCTGGCGGAGCTGAAATACGTGCTCTGGGTGGTCTTGCCGGTGCCGGCCTTGTTAAGGAGGTCTTCGGACAACCTGTATAGATAACTCCCCGAAACCTGCGCCCCCGCAACGGGCACATACGACGCGGTCAGTTCGGATATTGAATTATAGGCTTTGGAAGTGCTCTGGCCGTCGGTGGTGGAAAGCGCGTAGTTGTAATCCTCCCTCGCGCCTATGTTAAGCCTGCTGCCAAAACTTTTCGCCGCGCCGATCTGGCCGCCCATAGTGGTCTGATCCTGGGTTTGTCCGGTCGTGTTGGTCTTTGTCGCCTGGTTATCATAATCGCCGTTAAACGTAATTATGCCTATCCTGTAATTCCCCGACACGTGAAAATCTCCGGTCTTCGTGTCTGTGGTTTGCGCGCCGGTGGCGGACTGGTTCTGGTCGCGCGCATCATACCTGACCCTCAGGGCCGGGAGGTTACCCGACGCAAACGCGGAGTCCACATACATATCCGTGGATTTCGTCGTCTGGGTCTGGGCCTGTCCGTTCGTTATTATATTGTTGGTCACGTTAATATCCGTGTAACCCACGCCTATCTGCGTTGCCCTTGTGGACATCCTGACGGCGACATCCGGGTCTATCTCGAGGCTCTTGCTCCCGGCATTTGCCACATTGTTAACGACGTCCAGGCGGAATATCCCGGTAAGCGTCAGTTTTGAGTTCGGCGCGGACAGCATGTCGAAATAGGCCCCGAACCTTTCCTGCGCGGTGCTGCTGGTGATGCTGCCGCTGGTCGTGTCGTTCTGCTGATAAGAGAAATCCGTCCCGTAACTCGTCGATGCGAAAGAAATCCCCGGAGCCGCGAACAGGACGAAAAGCACCACGGCCCCCGCCGCAACCGCGGACCAATACCTGAAAAAGAGCATTTTCCGAGACGGGGTCGGGAATATTTTCACAGGTCCCCAATGCCTTTAAGCCATGTCTTTACGGCCAGTTTTTAAGTTTCAGTTACCGCAGGCCAACGATGCTGCGGCCCGGAAACGAGCCGCCTGCCCTCTGCCTTCCGGGAACCGGGGATTGCCGGGATTTCAATTTTTCCGGCCCCCGCGGCGGCGCCAGAGGGCTTGAAACAGGCCCCTCGGTAGTGATTAATGCGTTCCCCGCGCTCCCGGTTAAATTGTCGCGCACCAGCACCATCGCGGTCTTCGCGGCTGTCCCCGAAATATATATGGCCGTCATCTTCCCCTGACTGTCCGTCAGGTTCTTCAAATAAGCCTTCAGCCTGCCTATGTTCCCGGCCCTTTGCGCCTGGGCCGGCCTGAGCATAAGCGAAAGCCGCCTGCCCTTCACCGGCTGCCCGTCGGCATCCGTTACGGTTATGTCTATCGTGGCCCGGCTTTTCCCGTCCGCCGGAAGACTGGATACCGACGGCTGGACGGAGATATTGCAGGAGGTATCCACGACAACCGTGTCGGAAGACTTGACCGGGTCCGAGACTGCTCCGCGCGGACCCCTTAAATATCCGGTAAGATACGCGGGTTCCAGCCGGTTGCCCGGCGTCCCGGCGTTATCCCCCGACCTGACGGTATAGTAGCCTTCGTATACGCCGGGAGCCGTCTGCCTCATCGGGATTCTCCGGGGCATATCGCCTATCGTAAACCACGCCCTGTTTCCGGGATCGCCCTTCATGGTTACGGCAAATTTCTTCCCGGCTGTCAGCCTGCCCGACGGCCCCAGCACCGTATTGATATTGTCTTCAATCCCGGCTATAACCGGTTTCTTAATCCCGACCGGCTTCTTTCCCCCGGCCCGTCCCTTCCCTTTGGCCGCTTTCGCGGAGGCGACAAGGACGGCGGATTTTTTCGGATTTACCTTCGGGGCGTCCAGGGAGACAACCGTGGCGGAGACCGCGGAATGTCTGCTGTCGTCCGGGGCTATGAAATTCACGACAACCCTGCCTTTAAAGATTCCGGCGCCTTCCTTTATCGTCCATGAGCCCTTGTAGACCCCCGCCGGGCCTTCCGTAAGCGCAAGGTTGCGGGCCGCATTCCTTATACTGAACGTCGCCTTGCCGCCGGGCGCCGTGTTCAGGGTTACGCCGAGGACGTCTCCGGGTTTCAGCGTTTTCCCGCCGGAGTCCTCGGTCACGGAATTCTTCCCCAAAACAATCCGCAAGCGCGGGACATTGACCCTCAGGTTACGGCTGATGGCGACCGCCGCGCCGGAATGGTCGTTATAGGCGAGGATGTAGTAGTAGCTGCTTCCCGCCTTGACGGAATCGTCAATATAAGTGGATACGCCGGTCCCGATATTCGCAGACAGAGGGGTCAGCCCGGTAACGTCTACTATGCGCGAAGTGTCCCGGTACAGGTTGTAATACCCTTCGCCTGAGTTTAACCGGAACCAGCTGATGCATACCTGGTCGCTCTTAAGCCTGCTTGCGTGAAGCCCGGAAATTTTCGGTTTCCTTATCCCGATAAAATCGAGGTTGGCGTCCGTCTTTGCGGCGGCCTGCCCTCCGCTTTTATCAGACAGCGTCGCCGCCGCATAACCGTTTATTATCCTTACGCCGGGCATAATCCTGCATGCGCCCCTGTAAACGCCCGGCGTTATCTCCTTCATCCTGATTTTCCTGCCCGGCCTCGTTATATTCCCCGCCTGCCTCTCGATGGAAAAAACCGCCTTGTCTCCCGGAGTCCCGCTCATGTTGAAAAACACGACATCGCCGGCATATTTAATCTTTCCGGCGGCGTCCGCGGCAAACGACGTTATCTGCGGCGGCGCGTACGGCTGGTTGCTTCCGGCAACTATGCCAACCGGCTTTGTGGTGCGGCTCATTGCGCCGTTTTGCATAACCGTGCAAACCTCATAGAAATACCCCGTCTTGTTTTTCAGGCCCCTATCCTCATAGGAAAGCACTTTGACAGGGTTCTTGTTTATTTTTCTATACGGCCCAAGCTCCTTGTCGGCGCGTAAAATGTTGTATCCCGCTATCTTCGACGCGGCAATGCCGGCAGGCGCCTTCCATTGAAGCTTTATGCCCGGCTTTTTGTTTTGACTGGCCGGGGCGGTTTGACCGGCGGCAGCCTGTTGACCGGCGGCAGGCGTCTGCGCGGGGATCCGGGCTGACGCTGGTGTCTGCGCAGGCGCAAACGGCTGCCACGGCATCTGCGAAGCTATTTGTGCAGGCACGGGCATACGCACGGGCGCAGGCGCCTGGTCAGCCACGGCGGGCAGCCCTCCGGCAATGACAATAAGCGCAAACACCGTGAAAGATAAAACCGTACTCGTCCTCTTCATAACCCACTCTCCTGTTACAACTGAGACGCCGTAAGCCCCAGCGGGGCGCCGGTAGTGGTATTCGCCAGAGGCTGCCGATACCATCTCATGCCCGCGGTTCCAGCCGCATTTCCCGCCGTATGACATGTTGCGGTACACCTGGAAGTCGCATATCCGCTCCCGCCGACCCACCTGTAACTGGGGTTGGGCGGATTGGAATAAGTCCCCAGCACGAACGCGTCGTACACCATCTTTGGCTGATGCGTGCCGTGAGGGTCGTGGCAGGTCTCACAGACGATGCGGGAATCCCCCGTTCCGTCTCCGTCCGAGTCGTATATAAGGGTCGTCGGATAGCGCTTTGTGCTCCCGTAGTCGTCCAGGTGGTTCCAGTGGATGTTGGTGGGCACGTCGCCGCTGCCCGTGGCGTCCCAGTCTCCGGCGTAAAGGCCTGCCGTAGTCGAGGTATTGCGGAAATCCGAGGCCCAGGCGGAAATGTATATGGGAGTATGGACGTGCTGCGCGGACGGTTTCCCCTCTGCGGGCATCCCCAGTATCTTGGTCTGACTATGGCAGGCATAGCAGAGGGCCATGTCCGACGACGTATAGCTGCCGAGCAGCGGGACGGTATTGTATACGGCGCCCATCCTGAATGCGGTCTTGTAGTTATTGGACGACGCCTTGTACGCGAAAGACGCCGACCCTACATGTTGCGACCTTACGTCGTGGCATTCGTTGCACTGGGTTGCGTACGGGGCCATACCGTGGCCGGTTACGTCGTAGCCGTATGTCAGGCCGTCGCCGACGACGTTTTGCGCGGTCGCGTCCACTCCGCCGGTCCCGGCGGCGGTGTTCACGATGGCCGAGCCGTCGTGGCAGGACTCGCACCAGGAGTCTTTCGTCCTTACCGTGGTATTGCCCCAGTACGTCTTTGCCATTGCCGCGCCGTTGCCGTGGCACCTGTTGCATGCCGTCGTCGTGGACAGGGGTTTCCCGTCCTTGAATATTACAAACCCGCCCACGTGTCCGGCGTTGCGGCCAATGGAAGAGTTGGCGCCGTGGCAGTCATCGCAGGACGCCTTCGGCCCCCACGGGGCCGTGAGGTGCACGCTGTGGTCGAGAAGGGCCGGAGGAGCGGTGGCGTGGCAGGTGCCGCATGCTCCGGTCGCGACGTTTGTCCATACGGGCTTATTAGTCTTGATCCCGCCGTAGAAGTTGCCGTGGCAGTACGTATTGGAGCAGGACTGCGTCCCGCCGGTGGTGTTGCCTGCGCTGAAGGTATAGCCGCTTATCGGAGTAAAGCCGTCGAAACTGCCGGATGTATATAGGTTAAAAACCGAGAACTTTATCTCTATAATCTTGTCGGTAAGCCCGGTGTCGCCCATGCCGCCCTTGTGGCAGTAGCCGCAGGGGTAGCCGCCGTTATACGAGTTATTCACGGAATAGCTGTGGAAGGCGTGCATGCCGGCTGAGGTCTCGCCTGTGGGCGGATAGCCGTTTTTCAGTGAGCGGCCAACAAGCAGCGGCTGGCTTGTCGGCGGGTTTCCATGACAGGAATTGCAAGTCCACTTCGAACTGAAACCGTTCTGGTGGTTGTGGCAAAGAGTGCATTTCTGCCCTACATAATGCGTGTCGTGAGAGGACGTGTTGTTGTGGTAAACAGTCCTGGTATGGCAGACCTCGCATATGGACGTATGGGCCGGATAGTCGTTTCCAAGAGAATTCGCGCCCGACATCGCGCCGAAGATCACCCGCCTCACGCCGCTGTTCGGAGTGATGATTGTAGAGCGTATCATGTATCCGTTCCGGCCCGGCTGAAACGTGCCGTTCCAGTATTGGTGCGTGTTATGGCAGGTGGTGCACTGCATCGTAAAAGACTCGTATTTTGTCGTATAACCGGCGAATTTCATCTCGCGCGTCGAGTGCGTAACGACGTTCTCCGCGGCGGGCTTTGCCCAGGACGGAGCCGACGCTGACGCGCTGTGGCAGTCGAGACAGAGGTATATGCCCGGATAATTCCCGCCGGCCAGTTCGTCCTGGGACTGATTCTTGGCGGCGGCGAGGTTCCTGCCCGACGCCCAGAGCCTCACGCCGGAGTCGAAATGGGACGAATGGCATGCGGCGCATACGTCTGAACCGTAGGAATAGCCGTTCAGCAGAGTCATGTTATGCTTTGAATCGATGCCGCCTATCGCCGCAAACGAAACAGCCGGGATCAGCGCCGCCGCGACCGTAAAAATGAGGATGATGTGGTTAACCGTTCGCGGCATCGTATCCCTCAATACCCTATGTGACAGAGTTCGCAAAGCGGCGCGAACTCGATGTAATTGACCGGGTCCTTGTAAATCCTGTATGGATCCGGCGGCGCGCTGTTCGCTATCGGGTCTTTCAGGGCCGCGCGCTTAAGTATCAGGAAACCGGCCCTGCTGCTGGCTTCGTGCGGGGTATGGCAGGACTCGCAGTTCACGTGCTGGTTGAACGTCAGGGTGGCGGGAGAGCTAAAGTTCGCCAGGGTAGAGCCGTCGGCATTCATCAGTGGATGCGTGAACCCTTCCCAACCCGACGACACGTCCGTCCTTGGCGTCAGGCCGTGACATCCGGTGCAGAGGTATTTATCAACTATCTGTTCGGTGCCGCGGTTGCCGCCGATTATAACGCTCTGCACGTCGCTCGGCAGCCATTCCTTGTAACCGCCGGCCCTCGCCAGGAGCCCTGAAATCAGGTCGGTCGGCTGGTATCCGGGGGCGAGTATCGGCCCCAGGTACGGGGACTGATCGGCGTTTCCGGCGGTAATGTTCCCTACGGCGAAACTGTGGCAGGAACAGCACGTTATCTCTTTGCCCGACTGCCCCCCGTACGTCGACTCAAGCCCCGATTCCGGCCATTTCCCTATGTGCATGGGCGGATACTGGTCGTAATACCCCGGCTGGGTGCCGTTCAGGTCTCCCTGCAACGTTATGTAATCCACCGTGAACGCCGTCGGGTCTCCCATGAAATGTGTCGACTTCCAGTTGTCGTCCGTCTGCCATGTCGGGTTGAACTTCGGATGACACATCGTGCATATGTCGCAGGCGGTGCCGTTCGCGCAGTCTATCACCAGGATGGGGGTGCAGTTGGCGTTATGCGCCCTGTGGCAGCTGGAGCAGTACAGCCAGCCGGACTTGGGGTTGCCGTAAGTGATTCCGGCGGGGAAACTCGAAGGTATCGTTATTTCTCTTGTGCTGGCATGGGCGTCGCCCGAATTGATATTGGTGCCGCCGGTGATGTCTCCCGTCGGGTGATGCGGAAACGGAACCGAGTGGCACGACTCGCAGAACGTCTGCGAATTCGGGTCCTGTCTCAGTATCGGGGAGTTTTTCCTGGCGCCGTGCGGTTCATGGCAGGTCGTGCAGAGAACCTCTCCGTGCTTGCCGAATACCCACCCGTCCGGCTCGTTTATCTTGACGATCCTGCCGTCGGTCGTGTCGGTCCTGCCGTTGCAGGTGTCGTTGTCGGCGGGATGATAACTTAACGGCGCGGTTGTGCCGCCGGGGTTTGGATATGGCGGGGACGCAAGTCCGTCCGCTCTCTTTCCCCTGTGGCAGCCCTCGCAGAAATTGTCCGCGTCGTCCTTCACGGGATCGACGGTAAGAAGCTTGTAGAACGGCCCGGTGGGCAATTTGCCGTGTATGCTGTGGCAGGTGGTGCATTCCACCGTCCCGTCTGAGCCCTTTGAAAGATGCCCGCCAAGCGTCCAGTGCACGCCCAGCGTGTTTTTCCCGTTCTCCTTGGGATACGGGAACGGGAACGGCACCATGAAGCTGCTGATGGGCTCAAGCGGGATGCGCCCCTTTGTCTGGTCTTTAAGCGGCATGTGAACCGGATGGGTTCCCTCGGCGTTGTTTATGCCGTAGCCGGAGTTCTCGCGGTTCTTGTGGCACTTCTCGCACAGTTGGTTTATATCCACCCGGAGAAACGGCCTGTGCGTATCGTCGTGCGGGTTATGACATGTGCTGCATTCGATATGGTCCTGGCTGCCGTTGGTATACGGGAGGCCGGAGCCGGAGGCGTCGTCGCCCGCCGGAAGGTCTTTAAGCTGTAGACCGTGGCTCTTCGGATTAAAGACCGTCTGGGACACATCAACGTAGGGAGAAACAATCGCCACGCCGTCGTGGCAGGAATAACATA
>JAJYGS010000079.1 GCA_021785055.1 Nitrospirota bacterium
GTGAGGGGGATTTTATACTATGTAAGGTGAACCGTGAGTATTCCTATCTGTTAGTGGGCTTTATCAAAGGGGGAGTGAGGGGGATTTTATACTATTGGCACCCGCCCGCGCCCTACAGGCCGGGCGAGCCGGATGGCTTCCGATATGAATTCCTTCGCCGCGCGGACGGCTTCCTCGACGGCCAGGCCTTTCGCAAGACCTGCCGTGATTGCCGCGGAATAGACGCAGCCCGCGCCGTGTATTTCCTTCTCAATGCGCTGGGCGGAAAAGCGGGTAAAGTTTTTCCCGTCGAACAGAACGTCAACGGCATAGCCGCACATCGGTTCGACGCTGCTCGCTCCGCCGCCGGTCGACCGGCCTCCTTGCAAATGCCCGCCCTTTACGACGACATACTTCGGGCCGAGGCGCCGGATTTTCCTCGCCGCCTCTTCCGCGTCCCCGATACTTCTTATTTCCATCCCGGAGAGCGCCTCCGCCTCGGCGACATTCGGCATGACGACAACGGCAAGCGGGAACAGCTCGCCTATCAGCCGCTCCAGGGCGTCTTTTTCAAGGAGCCTTTTTCCGCTTGAGGAGATAATCAGGGGGTCGATGACCAGATTGTCCAGACTGTGGCGCTTTATGGCGTCCGCTACCGCCGAGACAGCTCCCGCCGAATAGAGCATGCCGACCTTCAGAGCGTCCGGACGGATGTCTTCGATAAGCGTATCGAGTTCCTTCATGACGGTGCGTACGGGCCGAGGGCCGACGGATAATACCCCAACCGTGTTCTGCACGGTCGAAGCCGCCTGCACGGCCATTCCGTATACGCCCATGAGCGCGAATGTCTTGACGTCCGCCAGGATTCCCGCCCCGCCGGACGGGTCCAGGCCCGCTATCGAGAGCGCGGTATTGCGGTCAGCCGTTCTGCGCATTGCGGTTTCTCCTTATGCGTCTGAAAATGAAATATAGCGCAGCCGCGGCCATGACGATGATAACCGCCGTCCACTGCCATAACGAGACCGTATCCTTGAGCCGATGGAAGTTCTCGCCGAAGCAATATCCGAGGAATATCATAAACGGGACGCCGAGCAGGGCGGAGATGGAGTCGTAGAGGAGCACCCTTCCGGCGGAGACCCTGAATATCCCCGCGCAAAGAAAGACCTGCGCCCGCACACCCACCAGGTGCCTGCCGAAGAAAACGAGCGAGTTCCCCCACTTATGGAACCACCTGCGCGCCCTGTCTATCCGCGCCTCATTGAGTATGCTCCTGAACGCGCGGTGCGTAACAACAAGAATGCCGTACCGCCTGCCGATGAAATATAGCATCATGTCGCCCGTAACCACGCCGAAATACGCAACGGACAGTGTCGGCATGGGTCTTATGATGCCGCGCGAGAGGATGGCGCCGGAAAGAAGCAGCACGGCGTCTTCCGGGAACGGGAACCCGAACACCGTCAGCATCAGGAACGTGAAGATTCCGAAGTAGGTGAACGTCGTGATGTTGTGCAGGACGAAGGCTTCCATGCCGCTCCAGAAATTGCTACAATCGCAGGTTACTATATGTTAATATGACATGTCAAGGCCGGATGGACCGGCTTCGGGGCAAAAGACTTGGTTGACGGTTCGGCCGGCGGCGAGCGGGTACACGGTATGACGGACAGGGAACTTATGGAGATTGCCGTTGAGGAGGCGAGGGCCGCGCTCCGTGAGGGCGAAGTCCCGGTGGGGGCTGTCGTCGCCGTGGGAGGAGAGGTAATCTCGCGGGCGCATAACCGGCGCGAGCAGGCAAGCGATCCCACCGCCCATGCCGAGGTGCTGGCGCTCCGCGAGGCGGGAGTAAAGCTGGGGAGCTGGCGGATGCCGGACGCCGCGGTTTACATCACTAAGGAGCCGTGCGTCATGTGCGCGGGCGCCCTTATGCACGCGCGCGTGGAGAGGGTAATCTACGGCGCGCCCGACCCGAAATACGGTGCGGCCTGGAGCCTGTATAATATCCTGGGAGACGAGCGGCTGAACCACCGCGCGGTTGTTAAAGCGGGCGTGATGGGGGAGGAGTGCCTGGAGATGCTGAGGGAGTTTTTCGAGAAGAAGAGACAGGGAATAGGCGAAAACCTGGATTCCCGATAAAATCATCCGGGAATGACGAACAAACGCAGACTGTCATTCCGAGCGAAGTCGAGGAATCCACAGTTGACCGTATCTTTAAAAATAAAGAACTTACTGTAGGTCCCTCCGCTTCGGTCGGGACGACAAATTGATATGACACACTAAGCGACAAGGTTCCCGATGGGTCTCGGTTTTATCGACTGGCTGATTATCGGCGCGTTCATGGCGCTCTCCGTCGGCGTGGGCGTCATATTCACGAAGCGCGCGTCCAGCTCGCTTTCGGAGTTCTTTCTCTCAGGCCGCTCCATGCCCTGGTGGCTTGCCGGGACGTCGATGGTGGCGACGACGTTCTCCGCCGACACGCCGTTATACATCACCTCGCTCATCCGCACGAAGGGCATCTACGAGAACTGGCAGTGGTGGTGTTTCCTCCTGTCCGGGATGCTCTCCGTGTTCTTCTTCGCAAGGCTCTGGAGGCGCGCGGGCGTTATCACGGACGTCGAGCTTACCGAGATGCGTTACTCCGGAAAAGAGGCCGCGGCGCTCAGGGGATTCCGCGCAATATACTTCGCCGTAGCCATCCACACGATAATCAAGGCTCAGATAATCCTTGCGATGGCGAAGATTATGGACGTGTTCTTCGGCGTCGGCAAGTGGCAGGCGATAGCAATAGCGTTCGGTATAACGATTTTCTATTCCATGCTCTCAGGCTTCTGGGGCGTGATACTTACAGACTTCTTCCAGTTCATCCTCGCCATGACGGGCGCCATCGCGCTGGCCGTAATCGCCGTGAAACACGCCGGAGGGCTGACGGGCCTCGAAGGGCGCATACATTCGCTATACCCTGCCGCGCACTACACCGACTTCTTCCCGCCGACGAACGGACACCTGTTCGGCCCGGCGGCGCTGACGTTCATCGCGTACATGGGGCTTTCGTGGTGGTCTAAATATTCCTCGGACGGCGGCGGCGTTATCGTGCAGAGGATGGCTTCGTGCAGGAACGAGCGGCACGCGCTCATCGGGACGCTGTTCTTCAACGTCGCCAACTACGCCGTGCGCTCGTGGCCGTGGATACTCGCCGCGCTTGCGTCGCTTATACTCTTCCCCGTGGCGGCGGGCCAGGACCCGGACATGTTCTACCCCGTCATGGCAAGAGACCTCATGCCCGTCGGCCTGAAGGGCCTGATGGTAGCGTCCTTCTTCGCCGCGTTCATGGCGTCCATGAGCACGTATCTAAACCTCTCCTCGGCATATTTTGTTAACGACTTCTATAAACGCTTCCTGAAGAAAGGGGCGACGGACAGACACTACGTGAACGTCTCCCGCGCGGCGACGGTCGTCCTATCGCTTATCACCGCGTACATCGCATACCGGGCGACGTCCATAGTCGGCGTCTTCAAGTTCCTGATTGCCTTCGGAAGCGGCACGGGGCTTATATACCTCGTGCGGTGGTACTGGTGGCGGGTGAACGCCTGGAGCGAGATCTCCGCGATGCTGTCCTCCACAATCGTATCGATAACGGTCTATCAGTTATACGACTGGATGCCGTTCTACGAGAAGCTGTTTATCATAATATCCATTTCCACCGCCGTCTGGGTCGCAGTCGCCTTCCTGACGAAGCCGACCGACGAGGCCAGGCTTATCGAGTTCTACAAGAAGGCCGCGCCGGGCGGCCCCGGCTGGAGGCATATCGAAAAGAAAATCGCCGAGCCTCATATGAGGGGCAAGTCCATCGCGGGGGACGTCATACACTTTACGCTCGGGACGGTGATGGTCTACGGATATACGCTCGGCATCGGGAAGTTTTTGCTCGGCCATTCCACCGAGGGGATATTCTGGTGCATATCGGCTATACTCGCGACGGCGCTTTTGTATTCCGGCCTGACAAAGCGCGGCTGGGACAAGGTATACGAGTAATGTCCGAAAGAATCAGGCGCGAGAAGGACTGCGTCGCGCGGATGATTGAGATTTACTGCCATGACCTGCACGGCGGCTTGAGCCGCACCGGGCCGGGGCCGGCTGACCGGCTGTGCGAGGAATGCAGGGGGCTTCTCGATTATGCAAACCTGCGCATAGATAAATGCGTATTCGGCTCAAGAAAAGGCACATGCGCGAAATGCGCGATACACTGC
>JAJYGS010000099.1 GCA_021785055.1 Nitrospirota bacterium
GAAAAAAGGCGGCAAGGGCAATGACAAAAAAGGCGGCTCCTCCGGCAATGCCGGTAGCGCGGCCATGAACAATCAGGGCGGACAGTCCCAGGGGCTTTCTCAGTCCGACATAGACGGGATGCTTGCGAGGCAGCGCGCACAGGAGAAGAGCCTGCGGAGTTACTTCCAGCCCGGCAAGAAGGAAGACCCCCTGAGCCGGCGCGAGGCGCAGATAGCGCAGATACTGAGGAGCATCGGCGCACCCGTTCCAAACGCCATGCCGCAGAAGCCGGGCGCGCCGTATATCGAGAAAGACTGGTAAAAGCTCTTATTTCCTTGACTTAACCCTTTAAATTTTATAAAATTTTTAGTCTGCGGAATATATGAACAAATCTAAAAAGTTTTTGTGTTGCCTTGCCTGCGAAAAGGTAACTATTCAAATGGAGCGGTTATGCCCGGTTTTGGCTATTCGAGCGAATTTCTGCTGATTTTTATCGTTGCGCTCCTGGTTTTCGGGCCGAAAAGGCTGCCGGAGCTTGCCAAGTCCCTGGGGCGCGCAATGCACGAGTTCAAGAGGTCGATGAACGAGTTCAAAAACCAGATAGAGACTGAGGTCGGCGCCGACAGAATAAAGGAAGACCTCTTGAGGCAGGTGGATTTCAATGCGTCTTCGCCATCGTCCGCTGAAAATACCATAGAAACGGAAGAGGATTACGCGAAGCTTGCCGACCAGGAGCCGGCCGGTCAGCCCGGACAGGCACAGAGAAACAAGGCGAGTTTCCCCGGCGCCCCTTCCGAGCCCGTAGCGGACAATAAAACCAAGGCGGAACCTGCGCCCCGTTCCGAAGACGGTTCATCTGAAGCCGGTCTGCCGGCGCCCCCGAAGCAGGTCGACCTGCCCCCGAAGAAGACCGATGCCTGAAAAAACCGGAAAGATGATGTCGATACTCGCGCACCTGGAGGAGCTCCGCAGAAGGCTTCTCTACGTCGTTATCGTGCTTTTCGCGGCGTTTATCGCGTGTTTCCAGTACTGGGAATATCTGCTCCGGTGGATGAAGATACCCCTCACCCTGGTGCTGAAGACGAAGACCACCTGGCCGTTCGTCTTCCCTACATACCTGCCCAGCCCCACGAAGCTCATAGCCGTCGCTCCGGGCGAGGTGCTGTGGATGGCGTTCAAGATAGCCTTCATCGCAAGCATATTCGTTTCCATGCCCTTCATACTTGTCCAGATATGGCTATTCATATCGCCGGGGCTTCTGCCCAGGGAGCGCAGATGGGCCTTGCCTTTTGTCGTCTCGGCCACGGTCATGTTCGTAATCGGGGCGCTTTTCTGCCAGTATGTCGTCCTTCCGTTCGCCGTGCGCTTCCTTCTGACATGGGGTATAAATGAGGTTACCCCCATGATTTCCATAAAGGAATACGTGGACTTCTGCGGGAAGTTCCTGCTCTCCTTCGGGCTTGTCTTCGAGCTTCCGCTCATCATAACCGTCCTTTCGCGCATAGGGCTTATCACGCCGAAGTTTCTGGCCAAAAACCGCAAATACGCCATACTCGCAGCCTTCATCGCCGCCGCCATCCTCACCCCGACGCCGGACATGTTCAACCAGACACTCATGGCCGCGCCGATGATACTGCTCTACGAAGTCGGCATCATCATGGCCAGGATCACCGGACGGCGCAAAAAAGAGGCTGAAGCGGAAGCCGGAGATTCGGGCCGGTAAATCCTGACATTTCCGTTAGCGCCATAACAAAATAGTTCCGCCGCCGGTTCGATGCGCATAAAGTGTCGTTGCCGCCAAAGCCTTGTCCGTCAGGCATCCGCGCGGTTTTACGCCCCCCTGGCACGCATGTTGCTACTCTTGAATTTATCTTGACAGCCGTTGCGGGGTTTTTTATACTCACCGGGAATTTAACATTTTTTAATTTTTTGAGCAGTCCGAAGGGAGGATTAGTATCATGAAGTTTATTGCAGTCTTGGTGTCTTCGTTTTTAATCGTATCTTTATCCGTGGGTGTTGCCCTGGCCGATGGAGCCGCTAAACCGACTTCGACCGGTAGACCAGCTTCGGGGGCCTACAGCGACCTTCTTGACGTGCTCAAGGCAAAGGGCGTGCTGGACCAGCAGGCCTATGACAACCTCAAGAAAAACGAGGCGGCATCCCCGGCGCCCGCAGCAAGCACGCTTGATTTGCTCGGAGTCCTTAAGGAAAAGGGCGTAATAAGCAATAAGGACTACAAACGAATATCGCAGGAGGCCGCCATACCCGCTCCTGCGCCTGTGGCGACCGCCTCAAAACCGGCCCCCGCTACCGTCCAGGCGGCCCAAACATCGCCCGCGTCTGCGCCCGTCCCCGTTGCGACGGCAAGACCTCTTAACGGCGCGCTTACGAAATTCGAAGAAGGACTGGACAGTGTGACAGGGAACAGGGTGCGGCTCAGGATACACGCGATGCTCCAGGCGGGCTGGCTCTACGACGACTCCGGCATATCGGTCGGCAGCCCCCCGACGGGCCAGATTTCCACTACCGCCGACAACACGTTCTTCGTCAGGCGCGCCAAGCTGTTCTTCGGCGGCAGGATATTCAAAAAAATCGGCTTCAAAATCTCCCTGGACGGCACCACCAATCCGCTGCTCTCCGACGCATACGCCTACCTGGACTACATCCCTCACGCGAGGGTAACGATAGGCCAGTTCAAGACGCCGTTCTCGGTAGACCAGTTGACGTCCATCGGGGCCATCCCGACAATCAATCGCTCGCTCGTTACGAACATGATTGTCAACCCGCAGCTCCGGGACGTGGGCGTCATGCTCTCCGGCGCATACCGGATGAAAGGCAGGCCGTTCGGGGTGGGCTACGCGACGGAGCTTGTCAACGGCAACGGCAAGAACAACGTGGACGACAACAACCAGAAGGACTGGGCGGGACGCGCGTGGATACACCCCTTCGTCAAGGGCCTTACGCTGGGCGGCTCATGGTATACGGGCGACACTAGGGCCAAGACAGGCGACCATAACCACGACCACCAGAAATGGGGCGCGGATTTCGAATATGCCCCGTCGATGGTCAAGGGCCTCCGGACGATGGGCGAGTTCGAGTGGGAGAGGAGATACTACGACAATTACGTCGCAACAGACGTCTTCAATACCTCGAAACCCGGCGCCTTCGGGAAATACGCGCATACCTTCGGGTATTACCTCGAAGCCTGGTACAGGGTGAACGGCCTCTCCGGCCCGGCGAGCTTTTTAAACGGCTTCGAGCCCGTCGTCCGTTACGACTTCCTCGACGAGAACACGAGCGGCGTCGCCAACGACAGGGACAGGTGGACGTTCGGGGCGAACTATTACCTGAACAGCTACGTAAGGGTAATGGCGAACTGGGAGGTCATCCACGCGGAGAGCGGCTTGGCCAAGGACTCGCTTGAGAAGATAGACTTAAAAAGCCATAACCTCTTCACGACGCTTCTGCAGATAAAGTTCTAAGGCACTGGATTCCTGGCTATTTGTTTGTCGTCACGACCGAAGTGGAGGGACCCACTTTTGATTTTTTAAAATCAACTGTGGGTTCCTCGGCTCCGCTCGGAATGACAGGCATAAACCCGCCGACCGTTTTCTAACACTTGACCTGAGGCGATAAAAAATATATTATTAAGACCTATGCCTTTCGCCGACAGGGTCATAATTCTCGTTGCGGTCGCCTTCCTGTCCAACCTCCCGCTGGGTTACCTTCGACGGGGGGCGAGGAAATTCTCGTTTTTCTGGTTCCTCTATATCCACGCATCCATACCTTTCCTTATACTGCTCAGGATAGGCATGGGAATATCCCTTTGGTATATCCCGTTTTCCATAGTATTCGCGGTGGCGGGCCAGATAATAGGCGCAAGGCTTAAGACGGTTCCTACGGAGAAGGACTGATGGCGGAAGATTTCCTGAAAGGGAAAAACCTCGAGGCGGTGGCGAAGGACATATCGGAAGGATATGTATTCGTAAACCCCATCTATTTAAAAAAGTTCGACCGCGAGACCCTGAAAAAACTGATGGCGGGGGTGCAGAAGGTCATGACGCTCATCAGGAACGAGAGGTTCCCCACGGGAGACGTGGACGCCATCAAGCGCAGGAACATGCGCCTGTCCCGCCTGAATAACGCCGGGACGGTAATAAAATATTTCGCAAAAGAGAGAAAATGGATGCTTTAAATATTAAAGAGATTTAAGAAACCCCTTTTTTCTTGACAACTTA
>JAJYGS010000111.1 GCA_021785055.1 Nitrospirota bacterium
GGTACATGCTTACGGACAAGAACCCGCTCCCGGCCACCACCGGCAGGGTCTGTCCGCATCCGTGCGAGAGCGAGTGCAACAGGGGAAGCCTCGAAGGGCCGCTGAACATCAACAACATCGAGCGCTTCATGGGCGACTACGGCATCAAGAACGATCTGCCGCTTAACAAGCTCTCGGCGGACAAGAGGGCTGAATCTGTCGCGGTGGTAGGCTCCGGTCCGGCGGGTCTCTCCTGCGCGTATCAGCTTGCCAGGCGCGGCTACGGCGTGACAATCTACGAGTCCTTTGAAAAGGCTGGTGGCATGTTGCGCTACGGCATACCTTCCTACAGGCTGCCGGAGGACGTGCTCGACGCCGAGATCAAGAAAATCCTCGACATTGGCGTGAAGCTCAAGCTGAAGACGAAGGTAGGGAAAGACGTATCGTTCGACGAGATACGGAAGTCCAACAGCGTCGTCTTCATGGGCATCGGCGCACATGCGGGCAAAAAGCTCGGTGTTCCCGGGGAGAACGCGCCGAACGTCATGACAGGCGCGGAATTCCTGCACAAGGTCAATGAAGGCGAAAAGGTCGATATAGGGAAGAAGGTTGTGGTAATCGGCGGCGGGAACAGCGCCATCGACGCCGCGCGAGTCGCCCTGAGGCTCGGTGCGGACGTGACACTCTCCTACCGCAGGACCAGAACCGAGATGCCCGCAATCGAGCACGAGATCCATTCCGCCGAAGAAGAAGGCGTCAAGTTCGAGTATCTTACCGCCCCCGTCGAGGTCGTAGTAAAGGACGGCAAGGCGACAGGTCTCAAGCTCCAGAGGATGGAGCTTGGTGAGCCGGATGCCTCCGGAAGGCGCAAGCCCGTCCCGGTCGCAGGTTCCGAGTTCGTGGTGGAGGCGACGTTCGTATGCCCGTCCATCAGCCAGGAACCGGAGTTTGGCGGACTTGAGAGCCTGAAGAGCGAAAAGGGCTGGATATCCGCTGACGCGGGCGGCAAGACGCCGGTGGACGGCGTCTTCGCGGGCGGCGACGTCACGAACCAGCTCGGCCTTGTAACGGAGGCCATAGGACTGGGCAGGAAGGCCGCCGAGGCCATCGACGACTTCATCCAGAAGAAGGAGAAGCCCGCCGAGGCCCCGCTTACGGTCGTCAGGTATCAGAACATGTACCGCGACTTCTTCGTAAAGAAGGAGCGGACCACGACCAAGTACCTCCCGGCGTCCGAGGTGAAGGCGAGCATGACGAAAGAGCCGATGCTGGCTCTCTCGGATGCGGAGTTCAAGGAAGAAGTATCGCGCTGCATGAGTTGCGGCCTGTGCTTCGACTGCGACAACTGCTGGATGTACTGCTCGGACGGCGCGGTGGAAAAGAAGGCGAAGGATACTCCGCGCGGCACGCATTACGAGTTCGTCCTGGACAAGTGCCAGGGCTGCAAGAAATGCGCGGAAGCCTGTCCCTGCGGCTACATAGACATGTTCTAAAATATTCGTTCCGTCACCCGGAGGGCCGTCTTTCCATGAGGCGGACCCTCCGGGCTGTTTTTTATCAGGAGATCTGAATGGAAGAAATCACGCTGAGAGAGATAATCGACTACGCCAGGATAAACGAGGAAAACTCGAAACGTTTTTACTTGGAAGCCGCCGAAAAGGCCTCCTCGGAGAACGTCCGGGCATACCTCAAACACCTGGCGAAGGAGGAGCAGAAGCACATCGACCATTTAAACGATCTGGAAAAGAAGGTCGATAAGGGCGGGAAGATACCGAAGTCGCAAGGCGTGGCGAAACCTCTCGGATATGCGGATTTTGTCGGCAAGGTAAGGCTGGACGAGACGGCGAGCTACCAGGACGTGCTCAGGGCGGCGATGGCCAAGGAGAAAGAGGCGCTGGAGTCTTACAACAAATACGCCGCGCTGTCCGACGACCCGAAGGCCAAGAAACTGTTCCTTCTGCTGGCCGAAGAGGAGAGCAGACATTTAAGGGGTTTCGAGGAGAAATACGACGATTTTATGAGAGAGATCGAAAACAACTAAGGACGGGGCCGAATGTACGAAATCGTAAAAAAGACAGTTTGGTCTGCGCAGGAACCGAGAATAACGGAGTTCGTGCTTAATGCTCCGGAGATAGCCAGGGCGCATAAAGCCGGGCAGTTCGTCATCATAATCCCGCGGGAATCGGGCGAGAGGATACCTCTCACGATTGCCGACAAGGACGCCAGGGCCGGCACCATAAACATCCTGTTCCAGGAAGTCGGGGCCTCCACTATGCTCCTTGGGTCGTTCAACGAAGGCGACAAGTTGACGCATGTCGCGGGGCCGCTCGGCAAGCCGACACACGTGGAGAAATTCGGCACGGTCGTCTGCGTCGGAGGCGGCGTGGGCATCGCGCCGGTGCATCCGATTGCGAAGGCCATGAAAGACGCAGGCAACAAGGTCATATCCATCCTGGGCGCCAGGACGAAGGACCTTTTGATATACGAAGATTTAATGAGGAAGGCCTCGAACGAGGTGCGCATCACCACGGACGACGGCTCATACGTTAAAAAAGGTTTTGTGACGGACGAGCTCAAGCAGATGATAGAGGTCGAGAAGATACCTATCGACCTTGTCGTCGTAATCGGCCCGCCGATTATGATGAAGTTCGTCTGCAAGGTCACGGAGCCGCACAAAATAAAGACTTTCGCCAGCCTCAACACCATCATGGTGGACGGCACCGGTATGTGCGGCGCGTGCCGCGTGACCGTCGGCGGAAAGACAAAGTTCGTCTGCGTGGACGGGCCGGAGTTCGACGGACACGAGGTGGACTACGACGAGATGATGGCGCGCCAGAGGCAGTATCTGCCGGAGGAGAAGCAGGCGGCTGACATATGCAGGAAAAAACTCTGCCATTCGGCTTAAGCGATAAGGACGGTAACGATGACTGAAGAGAAAAAGGAAGGTCAGGCAGGGCAAGAGGGCCAGGGGGGCCAGAAGGGGCAGGCCAAGCCCAAGGTTCCAAGGCAAGCCATGCCGGAGCAGAACCCGCACGTACGGGCGAAAAATTTCGACGAGGTCACGCTGGGCTACACCGAGGAACAGGCGCTCCTTGAGGCGTCGCGGTGCCTCCAGTGCAAGAAGCCTTTCTGCACGACGGGCTGCCCGGTGGGTATCGACATCAAGTCTTTTATCGGCCTCATCCAGAGCAAGGACTACTTGGCCGCGCTGGCGAAGATAAAGGAGTCGAGCCTTCTGCCCGCGGTATGCGGGCGCGTATGCCCGCAGGAGATGCAGTGCGAGAAGGTCTGCATCCTTAGCAAGAAGGGCGATTCCGTGGCCATAGGGCGGCTTGAACGTTTCGTAGCCGACTTCCAGGCGAAGCACGGCGGCGGACAGATACCGAAGGCCGCGGCGGCTTCCGGCAAGAAGATTGCCATAGTCGGCGCTGGGCCGTCCGGCCTCACAGCGGCCTTCGACCTCACGGTGATGGGCCACAAGGTAACGGTATTCGAGGCGCTGCACAAGGCCGGCGGCGTCCTGGTGTACGGCATACCGGAGTTCAGGCTCCCGAAGGCCATCGTCGAGCGTGAGGTGAAGGTCCTCGAGCAGATGGGCGTCGAGATAAAGCTGAACTACGTCATCGGCAAGATAAAGACTATCGACCAGCTTATGAGCGAGGACGGTTTCGACGCCGTATACATCTGCAACGGCGCGGGGCTTCCGTGGTTCATGGGCATACCCGGAGAGAACCTAAACGGCGTCTACTCCGCCAACGAGTTCCTTACGCGCTCCAACCTCATGAAGGCCTTCCGGTTCCCGGAGTACGACACGCCGATAAAGAGGTTCAAGAACGTCGCGGTAGTCGGCGGCGGCAACGTCGCCATGGACTCGGTGCGCACCGCGCTGAGGCTCGGCGCGGACAACGCATATATCGTCTACAGGCGCTCCGAGGACGAGCTTCCGGCCCGCAAGGAGGAAGTCGAGCACGCGATGCACGAGGGCGTGCAGTTCAAGCTCCTGACTGCGCCCGTTAAAGTTCTTGGCAACGAACAGGGCTGGGTCAGGGGCCTTGAGTGCATAGAGATGGAGCTTGGAGAGCCTGACGATTCCGGCAGGCGCAGGCCGGTTGCAAAGCCCGGCTCGGAGTTTACTCTCGAAGTTGACGCTGTTGTCGTCTCCATAGGCACGAGCTCCAACCCGCTTTTGTTCCAGACGACTCCTGG
>JAJYGS010000063.1 GCA_021785055.1 Nitrospirota bacterium
GCTGAACGCCGAGGCAAGCTCCATCCTTCTCTACGACGACGGAGGCGCCCTGAAGTTTGTGCACCTGTTCGGCAAGGGCTCAGGCGTCCTGAAGGGCAGGCAGGTAATAATCGGCGAGGGCATAACCGGCTGGGTGGCGCGGGAGGGGACGCCGGTACTGGTGAACGATGTGCACTCCGACCCGCGCTTCTCCGGCAAGTACGACAAGGAGACGGGGTTTAAAACCCGTTCCATGCTCTGCGTCCCGCTCAAGCTTGAGGGCAAAATCATCGGCATACTGGAGGTTCTGAACAAGAAGGACGGCGAGGAGTTCTCCGAACAGGACGCGAAGATTCTGTTCTCGTTGGCGGACCACGCCGCCCTGTCCATTTACCGGACGAAGTCCAACGAGGCCTCGCACAGCGATTTTATACAGGTAACCGAGATACTCCTTTCCGCGATGGACTATCACATCCCGGAGCAGAAGGGGCACGCAAGGCGCGTGGCCAGGTATTCCGTGAAGCTCGCCAAGGACATGGGACTTAACGAGGGCGAGCAGAAGAAGATCTATTTCGGCGCGTTGCTGCACGACATAGGGCTTTTGAAATTCGGCAAGGACGAACACTGGGGCATGCAGAAGTTCGAGCTTCATCCCTCGCTGGGCTACGACATGATAAAGGCCATCAGCATCTGGGGGCCGACGGCATCCCTCGTGCTTTCCCACCACGAGCGCTACGACGGCAACGGCTACCCAAGGGGAATCTCCGGGACGGAAATACCGCTCGGCGCAAGGATAATCGGCGTGGCCGAGGCGTTCGACGCCATGATAAGCGCAAAATCCTACAAACCCGCGAAGAGCTTCGAGGAGGCCCTCTCCGAGCTCAAGACCAACTCCGGGACCCAGTTCGACCCCACCGTCGTAGACGTCTTCGCCGCGAATTTCAAAAAAGAAGACGTCATGGAGTGAGGTTGCGCCGTCCCGGCGAACGCGGTTCACGCCGCTTCCGGCAGGGACACAATCCGTTATTTCACTCTCTTAATAACCATTCCCGTTTACTTTGCCAACCCATTGCCGGTCAACATCAATTTATATATAAACTGGAAAAACGACGGGTTTTCAGCCGGTAGCGAATTCGGGCGGGTTTCATGGGGTTCACGCGATTATATACTTGACAGACCTAAAAGACATAAATAAGATTTTATATGGGTCTTTTTTATCCTGCGTTCTATTGATGGAAATTAAACGTGATAAACCAGTTTTTCCAAAATTCTGAAATCCACTTCAATATATTCCTCGTCATTAATGTTGGGATAGCTGATTAATCCCAGCTTAAACATTTTTTGGAAATCCCGCGTTCTTGTGCTGGGAGTATTTTTATAAAACACCAAAACCTGAGGCAAATTATAAAATTTCTTAAGCGGTATAGGTTGCCCTTGTTGAATTAAAAATTGAATAATATCAACAATCCGATGGTTTATTTTTATTTCCTGTTCACGTTTGCTTCTCAAAAGATAACGCACATAATCTAATAGCATAAGGCTTTTTACTTTTTTCAGAGATCGCGCTTTTACTTTCCTTATTTCATCTCTATATCCCTCCAGGCCCCAAATGATAAACTCAAGCGGATCCAAGGTTACTCGGATATTGTGAAGGTGGGTTATATATTCATTTCTATGGGCGCTCCAGAAGTTCGCCAACGACCAAAAACAGTAGTTGTTAATGCCATGAATGCTTAATATTAAGGCCTCCACAGCCCTTGCGGTCCTTCCATTTCCATCACCAAACGGATGTATTTCGGTTAGATAATAATGCGCCATAATTGCCTTTACAATAGGGAAAGAACTTATTATTCCAGTTTCTTTTCTATTTATCCATTCAACGAGGTTTTTCATTGCGGTTTCAATTTCGCTTTCGGTAAGGCATAGGGTTTGCTTTCTTGGCTCTCCAAAAGACGTTGTAAAGTTGCTTCTATATTTACCGGGTGTATTCGAAACATAATTCATTCCATCTGTAAAATAAGTATGGATTTGCTTGATTACCTGTTCCGTTACTATTGGATTATCTTTATTATCCAACACAAAACTGAGAATAAAGCGGTAGGCTTTGCGCGAATTATCCGCTTCTTGTTCTTTTCTTTCCAGTGTTTCGCCAATTTCAGCTTTTCTCAAACCTTCTTCGGTTTCTTCTTTATCTAAATTTACGCCTTCAAGAGATAAAGTTGAACCTATCACAGAAACAAGCTCGCTGCGCAATATCTTATCAGTCGAATCTGGGAAAGAGGGAGATTCTTTAATAAACTGGTCTATTGACTTAATATCACTCAAGGCAGAATATAATTTATTAATTGTCTCAGAAGGAATACTCCTTTTTGCCTCTATCCGCTCTACTAAATTAAATTTAATAAGGTCTTCATACGTTAAGGTTAAATCAGTCAGCATTTCAACACCTCCATGTTCTTTATAAATTATATATTTTGCATGGAAAAATGCAAGAAAAAAAGCAAGCGGATTTGCAAATTATTTTGCACTGTTTTTTACAATATATTTAATGACTTAACCTATTATTAATATAAATATGCAATAAAAAATGCAAATATAATTTGAATCATAACTCGGGGTAGTTTAAGGGCTTTTTTACGGGCGTATTACGGTTTTTCGCGTCACGGCGGCAAAGCATAAAGGATTATTTATAAAATAAAGGCCGCCTGGGATTTCCAGACGGCCTTTATTCAAAAAAAGAACTTATAAAACTACTTCTTATGACACTTGTTGCAGGTCTTCGCGGAGACGCCGAACGCTATCTTGCCGTTGTGGCACGCGCCGCAGAACTTGCCGGCCTTGATGTCCGACATCGTGATCTTGTCGGCTCCCTTCTTCATGTGGAAGAGCTTCATGTGGCAGTTCTTGCAAGTAACACTCTTCCCGTTTACCTTCTGCTTCAAATGGAAGGAGTGGGAATAGGTGACCGCACCTTCACTCCCGACATTCGTGAGCTGGAAATCCGGGGGAGCGGCAAATACTACGCCCGCGATTGCGAGGGCCATGACAGCCGCCATCGTAAGTATAAGCAGTTTTTTCATTTTTTCACCTCCTTTCTTTTTGAAGAGCTTTGAGGGAAAATTACCTCTCGGCATTAGACGACTTGAACGCGAACAAGGTTGACAATCCAATAAAAATACTATTCAAAGATTAAAATGTCAATAGCATTATTATGAAAATTCGATAAAAAAATGGTGTCCTGTAATAGAGCTTAATGTATAATAATAACAATGGTTCAATAAAACAGGAGGTCCGGCAAATGTCGATAAAGGTCGATAAAAATACGATAATAGGCGAAGCCATTAAAGCGGATCCCGAAATCAGGAAGGTTATCGAAAAGCATTTCGGAAACGGGTGCTTTACCTGTCCCGGCATAAACATGGAGTCGATAGGCTTTGGCTCGCTAATGCATAACCTCGACCCACAGAAGGTGGTTGACGAGATAAACGAAACCCTTTCAAAAAAATAACCGTCCCTGCCCAGGGGGCCGGGTGATGGAGGGCTTGCGCGTTTGCCTGTATTATTCCGCAGTGTTAGCTCGTTTTCGCTCATCGCCCCTCCCTGCAACGCTCTAAGTTAAAAAAATTTAAGGGATTTAAGGAGTCCGAGGTGCGCATTTTTGCGAAATTTAACTTGAATAAAAATCCGTTTTTAATATATAATCGGAGACGAAAAAGCCCTTGGCAGTAAAAGCCGTGCTCTGAAAGGTACCGATGCCAGTTTTTGTTTACAAGGCCGGGAGAGAAGACGGAAGCGTTTTCGTAAAGGAGGCGGAAGCCGAAAGCCCGGAGGTGCTCAGGAAGGAGCTGGAAGATAACGGCTATCTCGTGCTCCATCTCGCGCAACGCCGCGCCCTTGGGCTGGGAGCGGATTTCTTTAAGAAACGGCAGAAGACCGAGGACTTCCTGGTGTTCAACCAGGAGTTGCTGGTGCTCATCAAGGCAGGCCTGCCCATAGTCCAGTCCCTTGACATTCTGGCGGAGAGGACGCCGCTCCCGGCGTTCAAGGACGCCCTTGTGGACGTCAAGACGGAGATACGGGGCGGCAAGGCCTTGTCAGACGCCATGGCCAGGCACCCAAGGTTTTTCCCGGAGCTTTACTGCAACTCGCTTCGCGCAGGCGAGCGCACCGGCAACCTGGCCGAGGTGCTGGGACGCTTCATAATATACCAGAAAAAACTGCTCGACGTGAAGAGGAAGCTTAAGACGGCGGTAACCTATCCGATATTCCTCGTCGGCGTAACGGTACTTCTCCTTGTATTCCTTCTTACGTACGTCGTGCCTTCCTTTACCCAGATATATGCGGATACCCAGTCGAGCTTGCCAATGCCGACGATAATACTGATGAGCGTCACGAGGTTCCTGAAGACTTATATATTATTTTTCATAGCCCTGGGCGCAGCCCTGGTCTTTGCCTTCCGGGCATGGTATAGAACCGACGCGGGCAGGCTTAAAGCGGATTCCTATCTCCTGAAGCTCCCGCTTCTCGGCGGGACCGTCATGGGCTACATCATCAGCACCATGACCAGGACCCTGGCGACGATACTCTCCGGCGGCATCCCGATGCTCCAGGCCCTGGAGATGGTCTCGAAATCCATTACGAACCGCGCTATCTCCGAAAAACTCAAGTATGCCCAGGAGAGGGTGCGGGAGGGGATAAGCCTGGCCGCGGCGTTTGAGGAAACCAGGATAATGCCCGTCATGACAATCAGGATGATAGAGGTCGGGGAGGCCACGGGCGCGCTTGAGAGCATGCTGGACGATATTTCGACTTTTTATGAAGACGAGGTGAACGTAAAGGTGCAGAGAATGACCAACCTTATCGAACCGGTGATAATGCTTTCAATGGGTGTCGTCGTGGGCGCCATAGTAATCATAATGTACCTGCCGATATTCGAGCTGGCGGGAACAGTAAAGTAAGGACCTGTCGGACTAAATGGAAGAGAACCTTAAGACCTCCGGAAAAAGCGCATCCGTCGAGCCGACACCGGACACGGCGGCTGAGAAGGCCACCATCCTCGTTGTGGACGACGAGCACGACCTGCTCGCGCTGATCTCCAAGATTCTTACGTCGAGCGGTTTTCCCGTCCTCTCCGCCTCCAACGGCATCGACGCCCTGGAGAAGGTGAAGGAGGCCTCTCCCGACCTTGTCCTGCTCGATTACATGATGCCCGGCATGAACGGCCTGGACGTCTTAAAGGAGATAAAGAAGCTGCGCTCGGATACGGCGGTAATAATCATAACGGGCCGCGGAAGCGAGACAACCGCGGCGGACTCCATAAAGATGGGCGCGGCGGGCTATATACCCAAGCCGTTCGACAGGGAAAGCCTCATAGGCGCCGTGAGGCGCGCCTTGAACGAGCGCAAGGAGCGCCTTGAGGCAGAAGACCGGGAGATAGTAAAAATATCCAGGATGGTCGGCAAACAGCGCATCGGCGATGTCATTACTTCAAAGGGGTATGCGAGCCCGACGGAGATAGAAAACGTCCTGGAGACCGCAAAGAATGTCGAAAAGAGGGTGGGGCAGGTCCTGCTGGAGGCCGGGGTAATATCCGAAGAGCAGCTTGCAAGGAGCCTCGCGTTCCAGCACGGCGTCAAGTTCATAAACCTCTTCAACTTCCACATCGAGCCGCGCTTCTTCGAGACAATCTCCTACGAGCTTATGGACCGCTACCAGTTCGTACCGTACGAAGAGGAAGGCGGAAGGCTCATTATCGCCGTCTCCGACCCGACGAATATCATCATGGTGGACGAACTGGAGCTTCTCCTGGGCCGGCCCCTGGGGATATGCGTGGCGACAAAGGCGGCCATCGCCGAGGCCCTGAAGCGGAGCGAGGGTTCCCAGAGGGTGCTGAAGGAGGTTACCGAGGAGTTCAAGCTCCACCTCGTGAAGGAGACCGAGGAGGGCGAGGAGACGCTTTCCATGGACCGCCTGGGCGAGGAGATAAGCCCGATTATAAAGCTGGTGGACACGATACTCTTTTCCGCAATCCAGAAGCGGGCCTCCGACATACACATAGAATCTGACGAGATGCACGTCATAGTGAAGTACAGGATAGACGGCGTGCTCTACCGGGCCATGGACCCTATCGACGCGCGTTTCCAGACGACCATCATCTCGCGCATCAAGATCATGTCCGAGCTCGACATCGCCGAGCGGCGCATCCCGCAGGACGGGCGTTTCAAGATAAAATTAAAGGACAAAAAGATAGATTTCCGCGTTTCCATAATGCCGTCCATATTCGGCGAGGACGTGGTCATCAGGATACTGGACAAGGAGTCCATAACCGCCGACCTCCACGAGCTGCGGCTGGACCGCCTGGGCTACTCCGAAAACGACCTGAAGCGCTTCAGGAAGGCCGTCCTGGAGCCTTACGGCATGGTGCTGGTCACCGGCCCGACCGGCTCCGGCAAGACCACCACGCTCTACGCCGCCATAAGCGAGATAAACACGACGGAAGACAAGATGATAACCATCGAAGACCCCGTCGAATACCAGCTTCCGGGCGTCGTGCAGATACCGGTCAACGAAAAGAAGGGCCTTACCTTTGCGCGCGGGCTGCGCTCAATCCTCCGGCACGACCCCGACAAGATACTGGTGGGCGAGATAAGAGACCAGGAGACCGCGCAGATAGCCGTCGCGGCGGCCCTGACTGGGCACCTTGTCTTTACCACCGTCCATGCGAACAACGCCTTCGACGTCATAGGCCGGTTCACCAACATGGGCGTCGAGCCTTACAACTTCGTCAGCTCGCTTAACTGCATCCTGGCCCAGAGGCTGGTCAGGATAATATGCCAGAGCTGCAAGCGCCCCGCAAAACTCTCCAGGGAGCTTATCGCGGATTCCGGGCTCGACTACGACGACATGGTAAAAAAAGGCATAGTGTTTTACGAAGGCAGGGGCTGCGCGGAGTGCAACGGGACGGGATACAAGGGCAGGAAGGCCATAACGGAATTCCTCGACCTCTCCGACCGCATAAAGGAAATGATGCTTGAGAGGCGGCCCGTCTCCGAGCTCAGAAAAGCGGCGCTTGAGGAAGGCATGAGCACGCTCAGGCAGTCCGCGCTTCAAAAGGCTCTGGCCGGAGAGACCACCCTGCGCGAGATAAACAGGGTTACGTTCGTGGAGTGAATATGTTTTCCTTTAAAAAGAACCTGGGCCTTGAGATAGGCCAGAAGACACTCCGGGCCGCGAAGCTGAAAAAAAACGGCGGCGCATTCGAGGTTCTGTGGCTTAACGAGGCCCCTCTTCCGGAGGGACTTGTCCAGGACTCCTTTACGGAGCCGAACCTCCGCGACGTCCCGGAATTCGCGGCGGCTGTCAGGGGCCTTCTGAACGGCAACGCGCGCGGGAGTCACGTAGCGGTGGCGCTTCCGGATTACGTTGCAAGGGTCCAGGTGCTGGATTTCGATTCCGCCCCGAAAAAGGACGATGCGGAGCAGATGCTGAAGTGGAGACTTAAAAAAGCCCTGCCGTTCGAAATAGACCAGGCGACGCTCAGGTGGCAGTATCTGGGCAGGTTTGTCGTGAATGAAAAGGACCAGCACCGATACCTCGCCTCGATAATAAAAACGGGTATACTCTCCCAGTACCGGAACGCCCTCGCCGGCGCGGGCCTGAACGCCAAAAGCCTTGGATTGGCGACCTTTTCCATCTGGAACCTATTCCGCGCAAATGTTGTCAGGGAATTGGGAGAAGAGGCCGATTTCGCCGTCATGAACCTGTCCGCCGGGAAGCTTTCGGTCATAATATTCTCGAAAGGCTCACCGCATTTCATGCGGCTTAAGGACCTGGGAAAGTCCGACGATTCGGGGGAATATCCCATAGACGTTATCCGGATTCTAAGGGAACTGAACGCGTCCCTGATTTATTATAAGGAGAACTTTTCGTCTGCGCCAATCCGGACGGTATATCTGACAAGCGACGCCGGGGGGGTGGATGAGCTGGCTAAAGAGGCATCCGCAAGATCCGGTATAGACGCGCGGGTATTTTCGCTTGCAAGCGCCGTCCTGCCGGGGGCGGTCACGAATCTCCCGGCCTGTTTTTCGGCGGCCTGCGGCGCAGCTTTTGAGATATGACAGGAATGTTATGCTTATAAATATAAATTTCGCGTCAAAAGACTATCTGCTGGCACGGAAGGTTTACCTTGCCCTTGCCGCCGCAATCGCCGTCTCGGTTATGGTTTTTTTCTATAACCTGGGCGCATACAGAAATTCGGCGCAGAAGGCAGACGTATTCTCGAAACAGCTCTCCGTGCAAAAGAAGATAGCCTCCGAGATGGATTCAAAGCTTGCGGCAATTGAAAAGGGCGTCAACGCCGCGGATGTGAAGGCGGCGCTTGGTGAGGCCGATTTCGCCAACAGCGTCATCGCCATAAGGGCGTTTTCCTGGACGACCTTTTTAAACCGGCTTGAGGAGGTGGTGCCGGAAGGGGTGGGTATAGACAGCATAACCCCGGATTTCCAGTCGCTGAGCATTGGTCTTTCCGGAAACGCCGTTTCGTCGGACAGGTTGATAGAATTCATAAACAGGCTTACAACATCCAAATACTTTGAGGAAATACCGCCAACTTTTCACACGAACAGGGTACTGGCGGACAAGGACACCGGCAAGACCCTCCAGGCGTTCGGCCTGGCAATAAAATACAGCCCGGACGGCTCGCACACCTTCAAGAGCCCTTACGCAAACAAGGAGGGACTGCATTGAAGGAGCTGGGCCGGCTGATAACGAAGGACAGAAAGGCGCAGACGCTGGCGCTTCTCCTTGGCGTTATGCTCCTGCTAAACGGCGGATTTTACCTGCTGAAGACAAAACCCGCCTCGGATAAGGCCTCAAGCCTTCAGACAACGCTCCAGGCTAACCGGCGGGCAATATTGAAGAAGCAGGCCCGGTACCGGCTTTACGCCTCTTTCGGACGCGGGAAGGCGCAGCTTGAGTCTTTCAAAAAAATGCTCCCGGCAAAGTCCGATTACACCGTGATAATTAAGGATATTTTCAAGATGGCCCGTGAGGACGGGGTGGACAGCAATTCAATAAGCGTGGAAAAGAGGCAGGTGGCGCACGGAGACATCGACCAGATTGTCTTTTCCATGCCTGTCTCCGGCAGCTACAGAGACGTCCGAAAGCTTATTTACGACATGGAGAACTCTTCCTTGTTTTTTACAATAGACCAGCTCGGCTTCAACGGCAGCTCAAAGACGGGTGACATATCCGTCACTCTCGGCCTCAGCACCTACGTGAGGTCCTGATGAAAGACAAGAAAAAAGCCATACTCGCGGCGTCTCTTTTCGCCCTCCTTGGCGTAATAATATTCATGCGGATATACTCCGGCTCCAAGAAAAAAACCGCCGTCTCCGCCGTGCATGCGGATAAAAGAGCCGCAATGGCCGTTATCCCTAAAACGGCCATTAGCGTAAACCTCGCCCTGCTGAACAAGCCGAAGGCGAATTTTACGGCGTCGAGGAATATATTTGCCCCGGTATACGTGAAACCCTCTCTGCCCAAGCTTATCGGGAAGGGCAGGCCCGGGGCAAACGGCAAGGGAAACATTACCGTGACCCCTCTGAAACCGCTTCCGCCGCCCCCGCCGCCGAAATCGCCGGCGGAGATAGCCGCGGACAACGCCCGCGAGGAAATAAACAAAATAAAAATCATGGGTTTTCTTAAAAGAAAACTCAAGACGGACGTGTTCTTGTCCCTCGGCCAGGAAAATTATGTAGTGGCCAAGGGCGACCATATCACAAGGAATTACTACCTTACGGGCGTGACCGACAACTCCGTTACCATATCGGACAAGACGACGGGCGTTTCCGTAAAGATCAACACGAATTTCTCCAAAAACGCCTCCGCCTCCGTCTATCCTTCTCCCGGATACGGCGGGGGTATGGGCGCGCCGATGGGCGGCGGGATGGGTTATAATCCATATGCGGGAAGGATGGCGTCTCCCGGTATGGGTTACCCAAACCCAGCCGGAAGGAGGCTGCCGGGGCCTCCGGGCAGGGGCTATATCCAGCCCGGGATTGTGTTGCCGGGCGCGCAGGCGGCCCGTGGCGCTGCGGCGCAGAGGCCTTCGACAGATCCTTTGAACAATTTTTCGTTAAGATAGATACGGGACTTCTTTTCCTGAAAGGGGGAACATGCACAGGTTCACCAGGCTTTCCATGGCGCTCATCCTGGTATGCACGGTCCTTGTTGCGGGCTGCGCCGGAGACGTCGCTTTCAAAAAAGGGGAGAAATACGACGTGGAAGGGGACTTTGACCGGGCGGTGGCGTACTACCGTAACGCCCTCCGGCACGACCCGGAAAACATAACCTTCATGACCAGGCTTGCGAGAGTTCAGCAGGAGGCCGCCCTCAGGCACATGGACAGGGCCGCGTATTATCTCAAACAGCATAATGCCGACGCCGCGATTTTCGAGGCCGGGCAGGCGAATATCTACGACCCCGGCAGCAGCAAGGCGCGCCAGCTCATGGAGACGGCAAAAAAGCTTAAAAAAATACAGGAGTATCTAACCGACGGCAGGAGCTATCTCGCCGCGGGCAGGCCCAACGAGGCATTAAACGAGTTTTACAGGGCGCTCGACATCGACCCTAAAAACAAGATCGCCAAAAAATACGCGGAAGAAATAACGAAACGAAAGGTGCAGGAAAACGAGGAGGACGAGCTATCCCTTGCCTCGAAGGAGCCTATAACCCTGTCCTTCAAGGACGCGAAGCTCAAGGAGGTCTTCGAGTTCCTCTCGAAGATTTCCGGCATAAGCATACTCTTCGACGAGGACGTTAAGAACCAGCCCGTTACGGTCTTCGCAAAGGACGTGTCGTTCAAGGAGGCGCTGAACCTGCTGCTTGCCACGAACAAGCTCTTTATGAAGAAGATTGCGGCAGACGCCATCATAATAATTCCCAAGACTAAGGCCAAGGAAGACCAGTACCAGGACCTCAAGATCAAGACCTTCTATCTCTCCCACATCCAGGCCAAGAACATGGTGAACATCCTGCGCACGATGCTTGAGACGAGAAGGATAATAATAAACGACACGCTGAATTCCATTACGCTTCGGGAGACGCCGGACAAGCTGAAACTCGCGGAAAAGCTGATCGATGCGAACGACCGGCAGGACTCCGAGGTCATAATAGACTGCGACGTCATGTCCGTGGACAGGGGGCCGAACACGACGAACTACGGGATTTCCTGGCCCACGTCGGTTACGGGCACGTATGTACCGCCGGCTTTGGGCATGGTGCCTTCCGTGTCATCCGGTTCCTCGTCAACAACCCCAGCCACAACCGCAACCTCTTCGCTGCCTACTTCGATTGTAACCAACATCACCGATCTTGTCACAAAAAATGGAAAAACCGCGAATAATATCTGGCTTCAATACCCGTCCGCCACGGCCACGCTCTCCGAGACGTTCACCAAGGCCGAGACCCTGACGAACCCGCAGATACGCGCGCTCAACAACCAGCCCGCGAAGATACTCATAGGCAGCCGCATACCCGTACAGACGGGCACCGCCGTCGCGGGCGCGATAACGACCTCCACGTTCGAATACCGGGACATAGGCATAAAGCTCACCGTCGTGCCGAACATCGGCATCGGGGGCGACGTTAAAATGAAGGTAACGCTGGAGGTAAGCTCGCTGGGCGGCAGCATTACCGTGGGCGGCCAGACGGAGCCGACCTTCAACACCACCACAGCCGAGACGACACTCAGCCTGAAGGACGGCGAGACCGTCATCATCGGCGGGCTGATGGACAACTCCATAAACATCAGCAACACCGGCCTCGCGGGGCTTATGGACATACCCATCCTCGGCAAGCTGTTCTCGGACAATGTCGTCGGCCCGAACAGCAAGCGCGAGCTGGTAATGACGCTCACGCCGCACATAATCAGGCCGCTCGAACTCCCCGGCTCGCGGGATACCTCGTTCTGGTCCGGCACGGAGCAGGCATACGACACGAAGCCCCTCTTCGAGGAGAAGAAGACGAATCTCTCCATACCGGAGACGGAGGCCGCCCCTGAGACGGAAGTATCCCAGGCCCCGACGCCCGCAGCCCCGACAGGCCCCGCCGCAGAGCCGTCCAAACCTGCCAAGCCCGGTCAGCCGCAGGCGCCTGCCAAACCCGGAACGCCCGTAAAACCCGGAGCGCCCGCAAAGCCGGGGGCGCCTGTCAAGCCTGGCGCGAAGGCCGCGCAGAAAGTGAAACCCGTGGAAACCCCGCCTGCATCCGCCCCCAGTTTCCAAAAAATAGGGCGCGTGGGCACTCTCTCTTTCTCGCCGGAGGTTACGCCTGTCGGCGTGGGCCAGGAGATAACCATAGACGTGAAGGCGACGAATCTGGACTCCACGTTCGAGGCGCCGCTTTCGATAATCTACAATCCGAAGCTCGTCAAGTTCGTAAAGGCGACCGAGGGCAATTTCATGAACGTGGACAAGCAGCCGACGTCTTTCATGGCCAGCGCCAACGAGAAGATAGGGCTGATAAAGGTGATGCTTACCAGGCTGGGCAGGATCCCGGGGGTTGCGGGTTCCGGGAATCTCTTCTCCCTGACGTTTAAGGGCATCGCGCCGGGCATCAGCCCTCTGGTGTTCAAGCAGAACGACCTGAAGGACGTGCATGGCGTTACAGTCCCGGCGGACATTAAGACGGGCACGCTGTATGTAAGATAAGGCCTTATACCCCTTCTTAAGACAAGGGGGGGGTTAGGGGGAGTTTATGAAGACGCTAAACAATTCTCACGGCATTACCCTGACCGAGCTTGTGGTCGTCATGGTGGTGATGATGATCCTGGCGGCCATGGTGATGCCGGTCGAACGCATGTCCGTAAAGCGCGAGAAGGAAGCGGAGCTTCGGGCCGACTTAAGGGAGATGCGCGACGCAATCGACGAATATAAAAAACTCTACGACGAAGGCAGGATTGCGCAGACCTCCGGCACCCAGACCAGCGTAACAGATAACGCCCCTACGGGGTATCCTCCCACCCTCAAGGCTCTGACCAAGCTGATACCGCTCCAAACCCCGCCCGGGGCGCTCGCGACGGCGATGCTTTCGCAGCCTGCGGCTGGAGGCGCGGGTGGAACGCCGATGCAGCAGTTCCCGAAGGCGATAAGACTCCTGCGTAAAATCCCCGTAGACCCGATGACCGGGAAGGCGAAATGGGGCATGAGGAGCAACGCGGACGACCCGAACAGCACGGTCTGGGGCGGGCAGGACGTATTCGACGTATATTCGCTCTCCACCGGCACCGCGCTGGACGGGACGAAATACGCGGACTGGTAGGGGGCAAGGGGGGGCGCGGAGGCGTTGCGAACTCGTCATTGCGCGGGAATGACATAACGTGAAGGTGAAGATGAAATTTGTAAAAAACAAAAAGGGCTTTACGCTCCTGGAACTGATGGTGGTTATAGCCATAATCGGCATACTTGCGACCCTTGCCCAGCCGATGTTCAAGACGGCTGTCCTTAAATCCAAGGAGGCCGCGCTCAAAGAAGACCTTTTCAACCTAAGAAACGTGCTTGACCAGTACTACGCGGACAATGGCAAATACCCCGACACGCTGGACGACCTCGTGACCAAAGGCTACATGCGCTCGATCCCGCCGGACCCCATGACCGGATCCAAAACCACCTGGCGCCTTGAATACTACACGGGCGACAACTCGGGCTCAGGCTCCTCAGGCTCCTCAGGCTCCTCGGACTCCTCCGACTCCTCGGACTCTTCCGGCTCCTCAGGCGGCGATTCCGGCGGCATATACGACGTCCATAGCGGAAGCGACAAGATAGGGACGAACGGTGTGAGCTATGCGGACTGGTAAAAATAACGCCGGATTCACGTACATGGGCATGCTGGTAATCATACTGATTCTCGGCATAACCTCGGCGGTGCTTGGGAAGTCCTGGAAGCTCTACGGCAGGGAGGAAAAAGAGAAGGAACTGCTCTGGCGCGGGAACCAGTTCCGGATGGCTATCGAACGGTATTACAACGACCCGAGGCACAAGGGCAAGTATCCGACATCCCTGCAAGACCTCCTGGAAGACCCCGCCTATCTCAACCCCAAGAGGGACTTGAGAAAAATATATAAAGACCCGATGACCGGAAAGGCCGACTGGGCGCTTGATCCGCCCCCGCCGCCGCCCGGCGCCGCGCCCAATACCATAGAGGGCGCCTCAGTCATGTCCGGCCAGGCCATCGGCGGGGTGCACAGCACAAGCGATAATAGGCCGTTGAAGACGAACAATTTCGATCTGGACGATATAAGCTTCACGGGCAAGACCAAATACTCCGAGTGGATGTTCGATTACAACCCGAATACAATGGCCGGCCAGCCCCAAATACTCCCGGGGGGAGCGGCGCCATTTCCAGGACAGCTTCCCCTGGGACACCCCCCCGTCGGGACGCAGATTCCTTAAGCGGGGCGCGCCTGAAGGCGATTTTATCAGTCACACGCGGTGTTTAATGTTTTTCAAGAGTTTAAGGACTAAAATAATATTCTTTACCGTCGCCATTCTTATCCTGGCCATAGGGCTGGGCACCTGGATAATCGTGGATCTCCAGATAATGGAGCTCCAGCAGATGACGAAGGACAAACTCACCATCCTTGCCAATACCATCGAGCGCTCCCTGGAGACCGCCATGCTCGAAGGCAGAAGCCAGGACGTGCAGAGGATAGTGGAGATGGTGGGGACGCACAACAAGATATACGCAATCAGGGTCCTCGACGCGGATGGCTTCGTGCTCCGGTCTGCAAGGGAATCGGAGATAGGCATGCGCGCGAACCTCGACTTCTCCTCAATGCAGATAGAAGACCAGTCGAATATCATCATACAGGCCAAAAATGACCGGGGAGACATAATACTCCGGAACCTCCGCCCAATACTGAACCGCCCGGAGTGCTTCCGATGCCACGACGCAAGCCAGAGGATAAACGGCGTGCTGGAGGTGGACGTTTCGCTTGACGAGATGGAAAGACACGTGGCAAAGCTCAAGAAGACTATGGTAATCTGGGCCGCTTCCATAACCGTGCTCCTTGCGTTTGCGCTCTCCGCGCTGCTTTCCAGGATTGTCACGACCCCGATAATAGACCTTACAAATACGATGGCGAAGGCCGAGGAAGGGCTCGATGTCCGGGCGAAGGTCGTATCCGAGGACGAGCTCGGCAGGCTTGCCCACAGCTTCAATTCCATGATCATAAAGCTCAACAAGACCAAGAAAAAGGTCGAGAAGCTCCACTACGAGCAGATGAGGAGGGCGGACAGGCTGGCTACGGTGGGCGAGATGGCGGCGGGTATAGCCCACGAGATAAAAAACCCCCTCACGGGTATAGCGGGAGTGATACAGATACTGGGCAGGGACTTCCCGCCGGAGGACTCAAGACATAAGATAATAAAGGAAGTCCTGGAGCAGATAGACCGGCTGGACAAGGCCGTAAAAAATCTGCTTTCCTTTGCCAGGCCGCCGGCGCCGAACCTCGCCGAATTGAATATAAACGAGCTGCTGGAAAAGATAATCGCCTTCCTTTCGCCGCAGTTCTCGAAGAACAGGGTGCGGGTGCGCAGGGAGCTTTTACCGAACATCCCGGACGTTTCAGGAGACCCGGAGCTCCTCCAGCAGGTATTCCTTAACATTATTCTTAACGGCGTCCAGGCCATGCCGGAGGGCGGCGAAATGCTGATAGAGACCTCCGTAAAACCGGATTCCGGCGCGGCGGAGCAAAATACGGCGCCAGAAACCGGCGAAGACCTCCGCGAGCCGGATTCGGAAACGGTCTCCATAGCCATATCCGATACCGGAAAGGGCATACTGCCGGAGAACATGGAAAAGATATTCAACCCCTTCTTTACAACGCGGCAGCAGGGAACGGGCCTTGGCCTGTCCATTACCCAGAAGATAATCGAGCAGCATGGGGGAAACATTACCGTGGATTCCACGCCCGGCAAAGGGACGGTCTTCACGATTTATCTGCCGGCGGCGAAGGACAGGATGCCGGAGGCGGCTGCATAAACCACGAGGATTACGCGAATGGAAAAAGCCAAGATACTGGTAGTGGACGACGAGCACCTGATAAGATGGACGCTTGAGCAGCACCTCGGGAAGGAAGGCTACGACGTCTATACCGCGGAGGACGGGGAGAAGGCCCTTCAGATGGCGGCTGACCTGATGCCGGCCCTTGTCCTGCTCGACAACCAGCTCCCCGGCATGCAGGGAATCGAGGTCCTGGGCAGGATAAAGGAAATAGATAAAGAAATTATCATCATAATGATAACCGCGCACGGGCTGCTTGAGACGGCGGTAAAGGCGATGAAACTCGGCGCGTACGACTATATCGGCAAGCCCTTTAACCTCGACGAGATTACCCTTACCATAAAGAAGGCGCTGGAGACGGTATCGCTCCGCGAAGAGGTAAAGCTCTTAAAGGAGGAGCAGAAGAAGACCGTCTCCCGTTCCTCCAACATAATCGGGAAAAGCCGCGCAATCCTGAATGTGCTCGAAATGATCCAGAAGATAGCCCTCTCCGACGCCAGCACCGTTCTTATCCAGGGCGAATCCGGGACAGGAAAGGAGGTAGTGGCCAGGGCCGTCCATGCCAACAGTTCCCGCGCGGACAAGCCCTTCATGGCAATAAACTGCGCCTCGCTCCCTGAGAACCTCCTCGAATCGGAGCTGCTGGGGCACGAAAAAGGCGCCTTTACGGACGCCAAGGTCCAGAAAAAAGGCTTGCTTGAGCTTGCGGACGGAGGCTCGGTATTCCTGGACGAAATAGGCGACATGCCCTACGCCATGCAGGCCAAGCTCCTTCGCATCCTGGAAGACAAGATATTCAAGCGGGTCGGAGGCGTAAAGGACATACAGGTGGACGTCCGGGTCATATCCGCCACGAACCAGGACATTAAGAAGCTGATGGTGGAGAACAGGTTCAGAAAAGACCTCTACTACCGCCTCCAGGTCGTGCCCATATACCTGCCGCCTCTAAGGGAACGCAAGGAGGACATCCTTCCGCTTACAAGATATTTCATAGATCTGTTCAACGCGGAATTCCGCAAAAACGTCAGGGAAATCTCGGAAAAGGCCAGGGAATTCCTCATACGTTACGACTGGCCCGGCAACGTCCGCGAACTTAAAAACGTCATAGAACGCGCAATGATACTGGAGAGCGAGGATATTCTCCTGCTCGAACACCTGCCGGTGGAGCTTGTCGGAGGAATGGCGCCCGCCTCCCCTGCGGTTTCTTCGATATGTATCCCCAAAGAAGGGATGTCCCTTGAGAAGGTAGAGGAAGAGCTTGTAAAACAGGCGCTTACCGTGGCGGGCGGCAACCAGAGCAAGGCCGCAGACCTCCTGGGGGTGCAAAGAGACGCATTCCGCAGGCGCATGAAAAAATTCGGGCTTCTGTAGCTTGTCTTTTTTGAGATACGGAGATAAAATAAAAACAATTGCATCCGCCTTTTTCTGGCATGCAGTTTGCTTTATAATTTTATGGTATTAAGGAGAAAGGGGGTGAACAGGTGAGGAAGATAAAATATTCCAAACCCCAGGTTGTCGGGAGCTCCAGCGTGCATCCCTGCTAAAGCGGGAGGTTCGAAAAAGCCAGCTTCCAGTTCTCCGCAAGGCGCGCTCTTTAATACCGGGACGCGCCTTGCTTTTTTATCTGAATAATCAAACGCTTATAGAGCATATCCCAAGCTGTGAGGAATAATGAAAGTCTATGCCGCCGCCCTCCTTTTTGTCCCGTTATTAATCCCTGCGCCCGTCCATGCGCTGGCAAACAGGCCCGCCGCTTCCGCCGCCGTAGAGGCAGGAGCGCTGGTCTCCGTCGCCCGTCTGGCGAAGGAAAACGATTACGGCGCATTAATAAACCTGGTCGAGAAAGGCTCGCCTGAGACGAGGGCACAGGCCCAGTATGCGCTCATAAACATGGGCGGGCGGGCAGTGCCGGACCTCCTTCATGCGCTCGACAAGCGGGAATATGTCCCGGAACTGGTATATGTCTTAAACGGCATAAAGGACGGGCGTTCGGCTGGGCCGCTTGCTAAGTTATTGAATTTAAAAGACAAAAAATCACTTGAACCCGTAAAAAACGCGCTCTTCTCCCTCGGAAGCCGTTCCGTCCCATACCTTTTTGCGGCCATCGAAGACCCGGCGCGCTGCCGGCCGGCGGCGAAGGTCCTTGCCTCCATAAAGGCCCCCGATTACCGGAAAAAACTTAAAAACTACCTTAAAGACAAGAGAGTTTTTGTCCGGCGGGCGGCGACGGAGGTGGAGCTTTCCTGGCTCGACCCGTCGGCCAGGGCAGACATGGAAGGGCTGCTTGGCGACAAAAACGTGCAAATCCGCCGGGCCGCATCGGCATATTTCCTGGCCTTTGCCCCCAATTTCTCCGTAAAAGATCTCCCGGCGCTCCTGAAGGACCCGGACGCAGACGTCCGTAAAAATTCAGTCCAACTCGCCACAAAGTTAAGGGATGTAAAATGTTTCCGGATATTTTCGGAAATCCTCCTCGGCGACCCGGACCCGAAGGTGCGTGCGCTTTCCGCGGAGGCGGTGTTCCGGTGCGGCGAAAACGGGCAGGCCGTGGCGCCGCTTATTGCCGCGCTTAAAGACAAAGACGCTTTCGTCGCGGCGGCGGCGGCGAGGCGGCTCGGCGCGCTCAAGGCGGCCCAAGCGCTCGTGCCATTGCAGGAACTGCTTGAAAACAAAGGAAAACAATCCGACGACGTTGTGGACGCAGTGGCGGGGGCGCTCGCCGACATCGGCATAAAGTTCAACGCCAACATACTGCTTCCGTATATCAACTGGAACAATCTCTATGTCGTCCGCTCGGTCATAAGGGCGTGGAATGTTTCGGCCTCGCCCCAGGACGTCAAGGTAAAGGAAGCGCTCAGAAATTACATAAAAATGCCGGTAGACGACCGCTACAAAAACAAGGTCAGAACGCTCCTCGGCAAACTTGGGCAGGTTTGACGGAAAGCTGTCTTGGCGTGTTTATCTGGCAAATTCCCGCCAGTATATGAGCGGCTCAGCCCATCGAAATTCGCCATAGTTAAGACTGCTTGTCGTCCCGAGCCCCTCGGCGTCGCTCGGGGCAGGCTCCGTGGAGGGACCCACAGTAATCTTCTGACTTAATAAAGACGAAAGTCAAAAGTGGATTCTTCGGCTTCGCTCAGAATGACACCCTAAACCACAACTCTTAAAACAAACGGGGTTTTGGCAGCGCTCTGGGGAAACCATAAGGTTCCGGGCGGTTTTTTACTCTGCCTTCCGTGGGGCGGAGAGGAACGGCTTCCATTTCTCCCTCAGCTTCGCAGCCTTCTCCAGCAGGATGTGTTTCTTGGTTGCGTCCG
>JAJYGS010000047.1 GCA_021785055.1 Nitrospirota bacterium
TATCTCCATAAGGGCCTTTATGTCGCTTAAATCCTTGACGCCGCCGGAGGCGATTACAGGCGTAGAGACCAGTTCGGCCAGGCGTTTCGTCGCGGCAATGTTATGGCCTGTCATCATGCCGTCGCGGCTTATGTCCGTATAGATTATCGCCCGCACGCCCGCGTCCTCCATCCGCCTTGCCAGATCCTCCGCCGTCACGTCCGACACCTCTCCCCAGCCGCGCACGGCGACCTTGCCGCCATTTGCGTCTATGCCGGCGATTATCCTGCCGGGATATTTCTTGCAGGCCAGCATGAGAAGGCCCGGCACCTCCAGCGCGGCAGTGCCCAATACCACGCGGCTCACGCCAAGCCCAAGCAGGGAGTCGATGGTGTCCATGTTTCGGATTCCGCCGCCGACCTCTATGGGAATCCTGACGGCGGATAAAATGTCCTTTATGGATGCGAGGTTTTTTTGCCTGCCCGCGAACGCGCCTTCGAGGTCTACAACGTGTATAAGCTCCGCACCCAGGGATTCGAAACGTTTCGCGGTCCCCGCAGGGTCTTCGGAATATACGGTCGCGTCCTCCATGCGCCCCTGGAGGAGCCTGACGCATCTGCCTTCCTTCAAGTCTATCGCGGGTATAACAATCATCTTAGTTCTCCGAATGCCTTCAGTATCTTGAGTCCCTGCTCCTGGCTCTTCTCCGGGTGGAACTGCGAGGCGAAGATATTGTCCTTCCAGACGCTGGAAACGAATTCCGGGCCGTACTCCGTCGTCGTGGCCGCAATAGAGCCGTCCTGCGGGACAACGTAATACGAATGGACAAAGTAGAAAAATCCTCCATCTTCCACATCCCTGAGGTGCGGCGGACGGTTTTTGATTTTTATCCTGTTCCAGCCCATATGCGGGATTTTATATATCTGCTCGGAGTTCCCGGAAATCTCCGCGGGGAAGCGCACCACTCGTCCCTTTAATATTCCCAGGCCCTCGTGCAGGCCGAACTCCTCGCTCTCCTCGAACAACAGTTGAAGCCCCAGGCATATGCCCATGAACGGCCTGCCGGAGGCTATTACCTTCCGAACCGTATCGGCGAGGCCTAAACGGTCTAAGTTTCTCATGCAGTCCGCGAACGCGCCGACGCCGGGCAGGACAACCCTGTCCGCGTCCAGAATCTTATGCTTGTCGCTTGTTACCTCCGCCTCGTGCCCGACCTTCTCGAATCCCTTCTGCACGCTGCGGAGATTTCCCATCCCGTAATCTATTATGGCAATCATAACAATACCCTGGAAACCCCTGGATTCCCGCTTTCGCGGGAATGACGGTCATTGAAACGGATGCAGCGAATTCAGACGCCTACAGTTTCCCCTTCGTGGACGGTATGCCCTTGGTCCTTGTGTCGAAGGCCGTGGCGTTATCCATCGCCCTGCCGAAGGATTTAAAAACCGCTTCTATGATATGGTGCAGGTTGATGCCGTAGGGGACGTTTATGTGGAGCGTTGTCCCGGCATGGTCTGCGAAGGCCTTGAAGAAATCGTACACAAGCTCCACGTCGAAGTCTCCGACCTTGCCCTTCGGGAGCTTGACATTATACACCAGTCCCGGCCTGCCGGAAATATCCACCACCGTTTCCGCGAGGGCCTCGTCCATCGGAACCTTCGCAAAGCCATACCGCGCGATGCCCTTCATGTCCCCAAGCGCCTGCCTGAACGCCTGCCCAAGGACTATTCCCACGTCCTCCACGGTGTGATGATAGTCCACGCGCGTGTCGCCTTTCGCCTGCACGGTAAGGTCGAAATGCCCGTGCCGTGCCATAAGCGAGAGCATGTGGTCGAGAAACGGGACCGAGGAATCGATTTTATATTTCCCCGCGCCATCGATGTTCAGCGAGAGCTTTATATCGGTCTCGGTCGTCTTTCTCTCCACCTTCGCCCTGCGGGCCATAGAACCTCCTTCTGCTTTTCTTTCACGTGAAAGAAAAGCAGCAAAAGAAAGCGAGACATAAAAACAGCTTTAAAGTTTTTGGTGTTACCTTTGTTCAAAAAGGGAACGAATCTCTTTTAGCGAATTTATAAATTCTTCGCTCTCTTCCGGCGTGCCGATTGTCACGCGCAGGCAGTCCTTGAGCGCGCCGGGCGAGTTCATGTTGCGCACCAGTATCCCGCGCGCCTTTAATTCTTTATGTATCCGTGATGCTCCAGCGACCCGGAAGAGGATAAAATTCGTCTTCGACGGCCATGCCGTAACACCGGCAATCTCGCTCAGCGCCGTGTATAGCTTCTGCCGCTCATCAATTATCTTTGATACCTGCCCGTCTATCGCCGCGCGGTTTTTCAGCAGATACTCCGCCGCCGCCTGTGAGAGCGAGTTTATGTTATACGGCAGGCGGACCTTGTTCACCTCGCGGACGATGTCCTTGCCCGCCGCCATGACGCCGAGCCGAAGACCGGCCATGCCGACCTTCGAGAGCGTCCTCAATACCGCGAGGTTCGGAAGCTCGTTTATTTTGTCTATAAAGCTCTCGCCTGAGAAGCTGAAATACGCCTCGTCCACAACTACGATGGAAAAACAGCCCTCGATAAGCCGCCGTATGCGGTCGGGGTCGAAGAGGTTCCCCGTCGGGTTGTTCGGGTAGCTGATGAATATGACCTTCGGGCGCCGCACGGAAAAGAGCCTGAGCCAGCCGTCGAAGTTAATCTGGAAATCGGCCGTCAGAGGAAGCTCCATCACCTCCTGCCCCATCGAACGGGCGACGATGCCATACATCGAGAAGGTCGGAGTCGGGTATGAAATTATTCCGGGCGAGCCGCCGAACGCCTGGATTATCATCCCGATAAGCTCGTCGGAGCCGTTCCCAAGGACGAGGTTTTCCGCGCCGACGCCAAAGTATTCGGAGAGCGCATCTTTCAGCCGCCTTGCCTCCGGGTCCGGATAGCGGTTTAAGGAGACTTCGGCCAGGGCGCGCATCATACCCTCCCGAAGCTCGTCCGGCAGAGAATACGGGTTCTCCATCGCGTCGAGCTTTATGCGCACACTTGCGTAATCCTCCGGCTCATACGCCGAAAGCGACGCGACTTCTTTTCTGACTAAAGACTTGATGTCCATTACTGCGGCAGCATATTCTTACGGTTTACGGTATTACCTTATTCAACGGATATTCCACTATACCGGACGCGCCCGCGCGCTTGAGCTCCGGGATAAGGTCTCTCACCTTCTTCTCGTCGATGATTACTTCAAGGCTCACCCAGTCGGGGTCGGCATGGTGCGAGATAGTCGGGGAGTGCATCGCGGGCAGGACGGACGTTACTTTGTCCAGCTTCGTGCACGGCGCGTTCATTTTAAGGCCCACTTTCTCTTCCGCAGCGATCGCCCCCTGTAGGAGGATGTTCAGGTTCTCAAGCTTCTTCTTTTTCGCCGCGTCCTTCCAAGCCTCTTTATTCGCTATGAGCCGCGTGGTGGATGTCAGCATAACCTCTATTATGCGGAGCTTGTTCGCGCGAAGAGAGTTTCCGGTCTCGGTTAAGTCCACTATCGCGTCGGCAAGCCCCGCGCCGGGCTTTACCTCCGTCGCGCCCCAGGAGAACTCCACCTCCGCATTCACGCCGTGCTGCTTCAGGAACTTCTTCGTATACCCCAGAAGCTCGGTCGCAATGCGTTTCCCTTCGAGGTCTTTTACCGTTTTTATCTTCGAGTATTCCGGCACGGCGATTACCCAGCGAACGGGCCTTAAGCCCTCCTTGGCGTAATTAAGCTCGGCTACTTCCACGACCTTCGCGCCCTGTTCCATTATCCAGTCATACCCGGTAAGACCCGCATCGAGCACGCCGTCTTCTACGTAGCGCGGCACCTCCTGCGCGCGCACCATCATGCACTCTATCTCCGGGTCGTCTATGGAGGGATAATACGAGCGGCTGCCGACGGTGATGTTGTAGCCGGCCTTGCGGAAGATTTTAAGGGTCGATTCCTGCAAGCTGCCTTTGGGGATTCCGAGACGTAAAACCATTTTGAAGAGAACTCCTTTCGTGCCCTGCTTTTAACAACGTATTTTTAATCTTGCCGTCCCAATCGAAGCGGAGGAACCTGCATTCGACTTATGAAGGTCAACTGTAGATTCCTCGACTTCGCTCGGAATGACAGGCTTTTTATTGCTTCAGCCGCTTTTCCACCATCCGCGCGTGGGCGTCCAGGCCTTCCATCTTCGCTATACGGATGACGGCGGGGGCCAGTTCTTCCAGCGCCTCTTTCGTATACATCAGGACGCTCGACTTCTTCACGAAGTCGTCCGTGGAAAGCGGCGAGAAAAACCTTGCCGTCCCGCCCGTCGGGAGGACGTGGTTCGGCCCCGCGCAGTAATCCCCGACGGCCTCCGGAGTATAGTGTCCCATGAATATCGCGCCCGCGTTTTTTATCCTCGGCAGAAGCTCCATCGGCCTGTCCACGGCAAGCTCCAGGTGCTCCGGGGCTATGCGGTTCGCTATATCCGCCGCCTCGCTCAAGTCCCGCACCAGTATAATCGCGCCGTAATCGGCAAGCGATTTCTCCGCCACCTTCCGGCGCGGGAGGTCTGACAACTGCGTCTTAAGCTCTGCCTCCACTGCCTTTGCAAGCTCAGGCGAGTCCGTAACAAGCATGGCCGACGCCATCTCGTCGTGTTCCGCCTGGGAGAGCATATCCGCAGCAGCGAAAACGGGGCTTGCAGTGCCGTCCGCAACCACCAGTATCTCGGAAGGCCCGGCCACCATGTCTATGTCCACAGCACCGAAGACAAGCCTTTTTGCCGTGGCCACGTATATGTTTCCTGGGCCGACTATTTTATCGACCATCGGGATAGTCTTTGTGCCGTACGCCATTGCCGCGACGGCCTGCGCCCCGCCTATTTTGTATATTTCGTCGACGCCCGCGAGGTCCGCCGCCACGAGGACTCCGGGGCTGAGCTTTCCGCCCGGTGCGGGCACGCACATAACAACCTTCGGCACGCCGGCAGCCTTCGCCGGGATTGCGTTCATAAGAACGGACGACGGATATGACGCCTTGCCGCCGGGCACGTAAATCCCGACGCATTCAAGCGGCATTACCCTCTGGCCCAGCATTGCGCCGGACTCTTCCTGCAAAAACCAGGACTGTGTCTTCTGGCGCTCGTGGAAATCGGAAATCCGCCGGGCCGCAAGGCGGAGCGCGTCAACGTCCTTCTCCGGCACTTCCCGGTACGCCCGTTCTATCTCTTTTTCCGTCACCCGGAATTTCTTCGGGGTAAGCTTTACGCCGTCGAATTTCCCGGTATAGGAAACGAGCGCATCGTCGCCGGATTTCCTGACGTCCCCGATGATCCTTCGGACGGTTTTCTCGACTGATGCGGGGACTTCTCCCGCCCGTCCTTCGATCTTCCTGAAGAATTTCTCGAAACCGGGCTGACCATAGTTTAAGTTTTTCATTATCCGGCTCTTTTTATGCGCGCCCCGATGCCCTGGAGCTTCTCTTCCATTTTCTCGTAGCCGCGGTCAAGGTGATAGACGCGGGAGATCTCGGAGCTTCCCTTTGCCGCCAGCGCCGCGATAACAAGCGACGCGCTCGCCCGCAGGTCCGTCGCCATCACCGGCGCGCCCAGGAGATTTTTCACTCCCTGCACAACCGCCGCGTTCCCCTGCACCTTTATATCCGCACCCATTCTCTTCAGCTCCGCAATGTGCATGAACCGGTTCTCGAACACCGTCTCCGTAATCACGGAGAGTCCGTCCGCCACGCACATGAGCGCCATGAACTGCGCCTGCATATCCGTCGGGAAGCCGGGATACGGCAGGGTCTTTATGTCCACGGCGCGCGGCCTGTCGCAGCCCCTGAGCGTTATCCAGCCGGGGCCTTTCTCGATTTCGAAGCCGCATTCCCGAAGCTTTGTAAGCACTGCCGCCAAGTGCGCCGGCTCGCAGCCGGAAATCCTTACCTCTCCGCCGGTTATGGCGCCCGCGGCAAGGTATGTCCCGGTCTCTATCCTGTCCGGCATGACGGAATATTTCATGGGCTTAAGTTCGCTTACCCCTTCTATCCTTATCGTGTCCGTGCCCGCGCCGTTTATCTTCGCGCCCATGCTCGTCAGGCAGGCGGCCAGGTCCGTCACCTCCGGCTCGCACGCCGCGTTTTCAAGCACCGTCCTGCCGTCCGCCAAAGTCGCGGCCATCATGAGGTTCTCGGTGCCTGTAACGGTCGGGGTATCGAAGTAAATCCGGGCCCCTTTGAGACGCCTGGCCCTGGCCACCACGTAGCCGTGCTCTATCTCGACCTCCGCGCCCATGTCGCGCAGGCCGGCCAAGTGCAGGTTTATCGGGCGCGCGCCTATCGCGCAGCCGCCGGGCAGGGATACGCGCGCAGAACCGCGCCTCGCCACGAGCGGCCCAAGCACGAGCACCGAGGCCCGCATGGTCTTCACAAGCTCGTACGGCGCTTCGTCTTTTGTCAGATTTTCGGTGTTTACATGGAAAATTCCGTCCGATGGCTGAACCTTGGCCCCAAGGTTCTCAAGAAGCCTGCCCATCGTTATGACGTCCTGGAGCGCCGGCACATTGCTGATGACGTGTTCGCCCGGCGCCAGCAGGCTCGCGCAGAGTATCGGGAGCGCGGAATTCTTCGCGCCGCTTATCTTTACCTCGCCGCTTAAACGCTTACCGCCTTCAATTACTATGGACTGCATGGAAACCTACCTTTTTACTGCTGATATTATGCGCTCGATACCCGCAAAATCAAGGATAATTTTCTCAAAATAAAGTCCCGGTTCGCCGTTTATCATCTCCCGGACGGCCCCGGCCTGGCCAAAACCAATCTCAAACATCAGCCTCCCTCCGGGCCTTAAGTACGCCGGCGCCTCACGGACAAGCCGCCTTATCGCGTCCAGGCCGTCCGGGCCTCCGTCCAGCGCGGCTTTCGGCTCATATAGCACCTCCGGCTGAAGGCCTTGCATGTCGTCCGTCGGGATATACGGCGGATTCGAGATTACGAGGTCGAGCCTGCCCTGAAGCCCTCTGCCGGAAAGAGGCTGCAACAGGTCCCCTTTCAGAAACTCCACGCCCCCCGCCGCTCCGTTTTTCTCCGCGTTTGCCGCCGCAGTCTTGAGTGCGGCCCCGGAGCTGTCCACGGCATAAATAAACGACCCCGGCGCCTCCAGCGCGAGCGTAACGGCGATGCAGCCGGAGCCCGTCCCTATATCCGCCGCAAGGGGAGAATTAAGCCCCTTCAGGAAATCCGCCCCTTCTCGCGCCAGTGTCTCCGTCTCCGGCCTCGGAACAAGAACCGCAGGGTTCACCTTGAATATCCTGCCCGAAAACTCCTGCCGGCCCAGGATATATTGCAACGGTTCCCGCGCCGTCCGGCGCTCCACAAGGCCCGTAAAACGCCCCCGGACTGCCTGCCCAGGCTCCTCCCGAAGCCTCATTAACACACCTGAACGGCTGGTTCCCAATGCCTCGGCCATGAGGGCCTCGGCTTCGATTTGCGGGTTTTCAACGCCCGAAAGCGCGAGAATGTCGCCCGCCAGGGCTGCAAGGGACGCGATTTTTGCGCAATCGGACAGGCGTTTTTCTACCAAGATTCCTTCAGTCTCTCGGCATTGTAGTGAGTCGCCAGGGCGTCGATGACCTCGTCGAGGACGCCTTCCATGACCTGTTCCAGCTTGTAAAGCGTGAGGTTAATACGATGGTCCGTCAGCCGGTTTTGGGGGAAGTTATACGTCCTGATGCGCTCGCTTCTGTCGCCCGTGCCTACCTGCGATTTCCTGTCCTGTGCCCGCTCGGCGTCCTTTTCCTCGCGTATTCTCTCCGCAAGCCGCGCCTGGAGCACCTTCATCGCCTTGGCCTTGTTCTTGAGCTGGCTCCTCTCGTCCTGGCAGGAGACGACCAACCCCGTCGGCAGGTGCGTAATGCGAACCGCCGAGTAGGTAGTGTTCACGCACTGTCCGCCGGGGCCGCTTGCGCAGAAGATGTCTATCCGCAAATCTTTCTGGTCGATATTTACTTCGGCCTCTTCCGCCTCGGGCAGTATGGCGACGGTCGCGGCGGATGTATGTATCCTGCCGGATGCCTCCGTCTCCGGGACCCGCTGCACCCTGTGGACGCCGCTTTCGTATTTCAGCCTGCTGTAGACGGCCTTTCCGCTTATCATTGCGATTATCTCTTTTATGCCGCCCCCGCCGGTCGTATTGGAGGACATAATCTCCACCTTCCAGCGCCGCTTCTCGGCATATTTGGAGTACATGCGGAAGAGATCCGCCCCGAATAACGCGGCCTCGTCTCCGCCGGTGCCCGCTCTTATCTCAAGGAATATGTCCTTTTCGTCGTTCGGGTCCTTCGGGACGAGCAGGAGCTTCAATTCCTGCTCCAGGGCGGCCTTTTTCGCTTTCAAGTCCTCAAGCTCGGCCTGCGCAAGCTCCCTGAAATCCGGGTCGGATTTCTTGTCGTTTATTATCTCCTCGGCCTCGGCGATTGCCACTTCGACGTCCTGGTATTCTCGATACTTCTCGACCACCGGGGACAGTTCCGCCTGCTCCTTTGAATACTTCATCATCTCGGCCTGGTTCCCGTAGACGTTCGGGTCGGAAAGCAGCCTCTGAAGCTCGTCGTATTTTTCGACTACGGACTTTAGCTTACCAAACAATTTACGGCCTCCGCCCCTTTATTTTCTCCGTCGATTGCCTCCGAAAGCGCCCTGAGTGCGACCTCAAGCTGGTCGTCCGACGGCTCCCTGGTGGTAAGCTTCTGGAGCCACAGGCCGGGCGTAGTTAGAGCCTTCATGACGGGATTGTCCTTCTTTTTGGACGAGAGCTTTATGAACTCGTACGAAAGCCCGGCGATAAACGGTATGAGCACCACCCGCGAGAGCGCCTTCATGTAAAACGGCGCGGACTTCGGCACGAAGGAAAACACAAGTATCGAGAGCACCATGACTATGAGCAGGAAGCTCGTGCCGCAGCGCGGATGCAGCGTCGAATACTTTCTGGCGTTATCCACTGTCAGCGCTTCGCCGGCCTCGTACGCGTATATCACCTTGTGTTCCGCGCCGTGATACTCGAACACGCGCCTTATGTCCTTCATCCGGGAGATCGCGAATATATAAAGCAAAAACAGCGTCATGCGAATCACCCCGTCTACCATGTTAAACATCAAAGACGAAGACTGCGTAGCGGGCATGACGTTTTTAAGCCCCTGGGTAATGAATAGCGGCAGATAAAAGAAGAGCGCAAGCCCAAGCCCAACCGAGAGCGCCATGGTCAGTCCAACCGCCAGGTCGGTCATGGGTTTGCCGGTAGACCGGTCTCCCGACCTGTCCCCCGACCCCGTTTTTGCCTCTTCCATTGCGCAATTCGCTGAAAAATTAAGGGCTTTCAGGCCCAGAGCGAGCGAGGAAAACAGCGCGATTGTCCCCCTGAGTATCGGCCATTTCAGGAATTTCCACTCATCGGACAGTATCCGCAGGGGGTCTTTTTTAAGCAGAATCTCGCCCGAAGGCACCCTTACGGCCACCGTCATCGTCCGGGGCGCGCGCATCATCACGCCCTCGATAACCGCCTGCCCGCCGACATTGATTTTTGTTTGCATAATACCTCGTAAAAAAACAATAGGAAACCAGCGTATTGCCGCGGGTTTCCTATCCGTAATGCAAGCTTGAGAGTATCTAAGCCTTTTTCGTCGCGTATTTCTTGTGGAACCGCTCGACCCGTCCCTCGGTGTCCATGAGCTTCTGCTTGCCCGTAAAGAACGGGTGGCACGCGGAGCAGACCTCGACGGTGACGTTTTTCCTGGTGGAGCGGGTCTCAATCACGTTCCCGCATGCGCATTTTATCTGCACCGCATCGTATTTCGGATGTATCCCTTCCTTCATCGCCAAATCTCCCTTTCGTTGTTCTATAGATATTTATACGGAAGTGGTAATTATATCAGGGTTTCGGGGAATTACAAGAGGAAAAATGCGGATGGACGCTTCTCGACTCTGCGGGCATTGAATTAGTCGGGGTTGGTTCCTTCAGCCGAATTTTCTAAAACCTTCCCTGTCATGGCGTCCACGCCTACCTCATGAATGCGGCCATGATTGCGGATGTCAAAAGAATAACGTAGACCGCTACCGCCTTGTTCATATTCTAATTCCTCCGAGACTATTTTGCCCGGAAAAACCTTTAATGCAATACGGCGAGCAGATATTATACTAACCTTGGCGTCTTTTACGTATTTCTGCCCGGTAAATGCGTGAGCGGCTACAATTGCAATAAACGCGGTGAGAGCGGTGCTGCCTATAATCGTTATCATCCATTTCTTCATTTTCTAGTCCTTGAATCCGTAATTTTGATATTCATCCCGAAAAAGTAAAATCCCTGTCGAGTCTTGCGCGACCGACTGCGCTACGCCACCTTATATACGCGGCAAACATGCACTATATGCTGCCGCAACTTACTAATTTAAGGAAAGTATTGCACAAAAGCCGGAACATGTCAATAAGCTTATCTCATCCGCCGAGATGTTTTATATTGTTTCTCTTTCTTCCTCTTCCGGATTCCCGTTCCCCCCGTTCTCCTCCTTCTCCGCGAGTTTGGCGAGGGACACGACCTTGTCGCCGTCGCCAACATCGAGGAACTTCACCCCCTTGGTATTCCGGCCTATCACGGAGACGCCCGCGACAGGCATCCGGAGTATCTTTCCGTTGGTCGTAACCATCATCACGTCGTCGGTATCCTCGACCGCGGCGATGCCTATGACGCTGCCGTTCCTGCCGCCGGTCTTGATATTTATAAGCCCCATGCCGCCCCTGGTCTGGGTGCGGTATTCCTTGGCCTTCGTGCGCTTGCCGAAGCCGGTCTCCGTGGCGCAGAGGATGGTCTCGTTCTCGCTTACGATAAGCTCCATCCCGACGACCTCGTCGTCCTTTTTCAGTTTTATCCCGCGCACGCCGGTCGCGCCCCGGCCCATGTCCCGGACGTCCGACTCGGAGAAGCGTATCGCCATGCCCGCTTTTGTCGCGAGCAGGACTTCGTCCTTTCCGCCCGTCTGCCGCACGTCGATCAACCTGTCGCCGTCTTTTAAGTTAATGGCGATAATCCCCGCCGCGCGCAGGTTGCCGTATGCGGAGAGCGCGGTCTTCTTAACCGTCCCGCTGGATGTAGCCATAATCAGGAATGCGTCGTCGGTGAATTCCTCCACCGGCAGGACAGCCGTTACCTGCTCGTCCGAGGACTTGTTTATGAGGTTCACCATCGCCTTGCCGCGCGCGGTGCGTCCGGCCTCCGGCACCTGGTATACCTTCAGCCAGTAGACCCGGCCCTTGTCCGTGAAGAAAAGCAAATAATCGTGCGTGGAGGCGGTAAAGAGCCGCTCTACGAAGTCCTCTTCCTTCGTCTCCATGCCTATCTTCCCTTTGCCGCCCCTTCTCTGGCTCCTGTAAAGCGTAAGTGGGTTTCTTTTTATGTAGCCGGTGTGCGAGATGGTAATAACCATCTCTTCCTCGGCGATAAGGTCTTCGATGGTCAGCTCTGTGGACTCTTCCGCAATCTCCGTCCTGCGGTTGTCCCCGTAGGCCTCTTTTATCTTGAGGATTTCCTCCCTGATTATTTCCATAACCATTCTGTCGGATGCCAGAACGGATTTCAGGTATTCGATGAGCTTCAACGTCTCTTTGTAGTCCGCGATTATCTTGTCGCGCTCCAGGCCCGTGAGGCGCTGGAGTTTCATGTCGAGGATTGCCTGGGCCTGAATCTCCGAGAGGCCGAATTTCACCTTCAGGCCGTTCTTGGCCTCCTCCGGGCCGGCCGCGGCGCGGATGAGCTTTATCACGGCGTCGAGGTTATCCAGCGCAATCTTGAGGCCCTCCAGTATATGGGCCTTCTCCTCGGCCTTTTTAAGCTCGAAGCGCGTCCTTCTTGTCACTATCTCTTTTCTGTGCGCGATGAAGAGCGTGAGCATCTGGCGGAGGTCCAGAACGCGCGGCTGGTTGTTCACGAGCGCGAGCATAATGACGCCGAATGTGGACTGCATCGCCGTGAACTTGTAGAGCTGGTTTAAGATAACGGAGGCAATCTCTCCGCGCTTTAGCTCCAGCACTATTCTCATGCCGTCCCTGTCGGACTCGTCCCGAATATCCGAGACGCCGGAGATCTTTTTGTCGCGCACGAGCTCGGCGATTTTCTCAATCAGCCGCGCCTTGTTCACCTGGTATGGGAGCTCGGTGATGATTATCGACTCCCTGTCTCCCTTGTCCATCGGGACAATTTCCGCCCTTGCGCGCACCTGTATCGACCCGCGCCCGTGCATGTAGGCCTCTTCGATGCCGCGCCTGCCGTAGATTATGCCGGCGGTAGGGAAGTCCGGGCCTTTTATCGCCTTCATCAGGTCGAATACCGTCGCCTTCGGGTCGTCTATAAGCATCAGGACGCCGTCCGTAACCTCGCGCAGGTTGTGCGGCGGGATGTTCGTCGCCATGCCGACGGCGATGCCGGTGCTGCCGTTTATGAGCAGGTTCGGGATGCGCGCGGGGAGCACTGTCGGCTCGAACATCGACTCGTCGTAGTTCGGGGCAAAATCCACCGTCTCTTTTTCGATGTCGGCCAGCATCTCGTCCGTTATGCGCTCCATCCGCACCTCGGTATACCTCATCGCGGCGGGCGGGTCTCCGTCCACGGAGCCGAAGTTCCCCTGGCCGTCCACGAGCGGATAGCGCATGGAGAAGTCCTGCGCGAGCCGGACAATCGTGTCGTATACCGCGGCATCGCCGTGCGGGTGGTATTTGCCTATCACGTCGCCGACGACGCGGGCGGATTTCTTGTAAGGCTTGCCGCGCGTGAGGCCAAGCTCGTGCATGGCATAGAGCACGCGCCTGTGGACGGGTTTTAAGCCGTCGCGCACGTCGGGGAGCGCACGTCCCACGATTACGCTCATCGCGTAGTCGAGGTAGGAGGTCTTCATCTCCTCTTCGATGTTGATTGTGGGGACTAAGGATTTAGATTCGTCAAGTGGGGTCATTAAATTCCTCTATATGCTTCTTTCCGATAGGCTATTCTGTAAATAGTAATTTCTTTATCATTTTCGTCTATTGAATATAATACTCTGATGCGGCCAATCCGTATCCGCCAATCGTTTTCATATCCCTTTAATTTACGGGAGCCTAGTGGCCGGGGATGGGTTGAAAGAGTTCCTATTGCCGTCGAAACTCGCTCGTAATCCACATTGCTTAATAATGCTATTTCCTTTTGCGCTTTTTTCGTGAGACTTGTCTGATAGCTCACTTCTTCAGGCCTCGCCGCCTGTCCTCCTTCTTTTTCACATCTTCCCAGGAAACCGTCGGCTCGTTTCGCACTTCATCGATCAGTTTTGCATCTATGACATCCTGTGCGAGTTCAACAAGCTCCTTGTAATCCTTATAAGGCAGGAGAACGCTTTTTTTCCTGCCTTTTTTATCAAACATAAATTGGGGGTGGAAAGTCATTTTATTACCTCGCTTAGGAGCCTCAAGTTATAGTTCAATTTCTATTTCAGAGTCATCAGAGAGATTAAATTTTTCTCTTAAATTAATGTTCGCTATTATTTCAACTATATTTTGCGCATGACAAGTTCCTTCCGGCTTCCAGACAAAAGATTTTAATCCCTTATCGCCATTGATAGATTTTATGGGGATAAAGGTAAATCCTTCATCAGGATAGTTCTCCCCCTGAAATTTTGGTATTTCTGTTTTGTCAAAATATATTGTCCCTTCAAAATTATAGGGTGGAACAATGTATGTTTCTAACTCCAAATTCAAAGTGCCAGGCTACATTTCATCAATATTGGATACTTTCTTTTTGAAGGTATCTTTTAATGAATTTATCCTTACCGAAGCATTCTTAACCCCAGACTTACTTTTCCGCGATAACTCATATATCCAGATTCCTGACTTCCATCGCGTGGCCCTGGAGGAAGAGCTTCCGGGGTTCCACGTCCTCGCCCATCAGGGTGGAGAATATCTCGTCGGCGGTGTAGGCGTCCTCCACCTTCACCTGGAGCAGAAGCCGCTTCTCCGGCATCATCGTTGTATCCCAGAGCTGTTCCGGGTTCATCTCGCCAAGCCCTTTGTACCGCTGGATGCCGAGACCCTTCTTTCCGGCGGCGAAGACGTACTCCACCAACTCGCCGGTATTATTGAACGCGCGCTCCTCGCCCTTCTCGACACAGTAATACGGCGCGTCGCCGAGTCCCAGCGCGACGGGGGAAAGTGTTTTCAGTTCCCTGAACTCCGTCGAGCCGACAAGCTCCTCGTCCACGACTACCTTGTGTGGATGCCCCTCTTTTACAATCTCCGCCTCGATGACGTATCCGCCGCCGTTCCCCTCGGCAGGCTTTGCATTCAGGGACGACAGAAGCCCAGGATACGCCGTATCCATATACTGCTTCGCGGACTCTATTATCGCCTTGAGCGCCGCCGGGTCCTTCATAGTCTGGCGCGTGAAGTCCGGATATCGCGAGAGCGCGCGGATTATCTCCGGCTCCTTCTTTTTTCTCTCTATCCTCTGAAGGATTTTCTCGTAGTTCGAGAGTTTTTTTATTATCGTTGCGAGCGGCCTGCCCTCAATATCGTTATTCCCGGAGCCTTTCAGCTTGAAGTCCTCCACCGCCTGGTCGATTAAATATTCTTCGAGTTCCGCTTCGTTCTTTATGTAGCGCTCGGCCTTGCCTTTCTTTACCTTGAATAGCGGCGGCTGGGCGATGTAGAGGTATCCGCGTTCTATAAGCTCCGGCATCTGGCGGAAGAAGAACGTGAGCAGAAGCGTCCTGATGTGCGCGCCGTCCACGTCCGCGTCCGTCATGATTATTATGCGGTGGTAGCGCGCCTTGTCCGGGTTGAAGTCCTCCGGGCCTATGCCCGTGCCGAGCGCGGTGATGAGTATCTTCACCTCTTCGGACGTAAGCATCTTGTCGAAGCGGGCCTTCTCGACGTTCAATATCTTGCCCTTGAGCGGCAGTATGGCCTGGTCGGCGCGGTTTCTGCCCTGCTTAGCCGATCCGCCCGCGGATTCGCCCTCCACGAGGAAAAGCTCGCTCTTCGACGGGTCTTTCTCCGAGCAGTCGGCAAGCTTCCCGGGCAAGCCGCCGCCGTCGAGCGCGCCCTTGCGACGGGTAAGTTCTCTTGCCTTCCTCGCCGCGTCGCGCGCGCGGGAGGCCGTGATGGCCTTCTCCGTTATGCGCCTGGCGACAGCGGGATTCTCCTCGAAGAACGTCGAGAGCGCATCGTATACCGCGCCGTCCACGACGCCTTTGACCTCGGAGTTTCCGAGCTTCGTCTTTGTCTGGCCCTCGAACTGCGGGTTCGGGAGCTTTACGGATATGACAGCCGTCAGGCCCTCGCGGATGTCGTCGCCGGAGATGGACTCCTTTAAGTTCTTTGCCAGGCCCGATGTTGTCGCATAGTTGTTCACGGCGCGGGTCAGGGCGGACTTGAATCCTATGAGGTGCGTGCCGCCTTCGTGCGTGTTTATGTTGTTGGCGAAAGAGTAGAGATTTTCCACGTAGCCGTCGTTATACTGGAGCGCGGCCTCAAGGATAAGCGCGTCCTTCTCCTTTGCGATATATATCGGCTTCGGGTGAAGGGGCGTCTTGTTCTTCGAGAGATGTTCGACGAAAGACACTATCCCGCCCTGGTAGAGGAACTCGTGTTCCTTCTCCGAGCGCTCGTCTTTTATGGAGATTTTGAGGCCCTTATTTAAGAAAGCAAGCTCCCTGAGGCGCTGGGAGAGTGTCTCGTAGGAAAACTCCGTCGTCTCCTCAAATATCAGGGCGTCCGGCTTGAACGTCACCTTCGTCCCGCGCTTTTTCGTGTTGCCGGAGGCGGTGAGCGACGTTACGGGATTGCCGCGTTCGTAGCGCTGCTCCCATGTCTTGCCGTCCCGCCATATCTCAAGCTCCAGCCACTCGGAAAGCGCATTGACGACGGATATGCCGACGCCGTGCAGGCCGCCGGATACCTTGTACGACGAGCTGTCGAACTTGCCCCCGGCGTGCAATACCGTAAGCGCGACCTCCGCGGCGGACCTTCCCTCCGTAGGGTGCATGCCCGTGGGTATGCCGCGTCCGTCGTCCTCCACGGTTACGGAGTTGTCGATGTGGATGATGACGTTTATGTTCTCGCAGTATCCGGCCAGGGCCTCGTCCACGGAGTTGTCCACAACCTCGTAGACAAGGTGGTGCAGGCCCATGACGGAGGTGCTGCCGATATACATCGCCGGGCGCTTCCTTACCGCCTCCAGCCCCTCCAGGACCCTTATCTGTTCCGCCTCGTAACGTTCTTCTACCGGCGCTTTAGCCATCTTTTTAATTTCTCCTTATACTCTCATCGGCATGACGACGCACTTGTACGACTCGCCGCCGGCCTGGCTTATGATGCAGGGCGAGAGATTGTCCTTTAGGAGCAGGCTGACCCTGTCCTGGTCCATTACGGAGAGCGCGTCGAGCAGGTATTTCGCGTTGAAGCCGACCTCTATCTCCTGTCCGGCGTATTCCACCGGGAGTTCCTCTCTTGCCTCGCCCATCTCCGGGTTCTGGGAGGTAAGGGCCGCCTTCTCGCTTGACAGGGCGAATTTCACGGCGTTCGTGCGCTCGCGGGAGAGAAGCGACACGCGCCTGAGGGCCGAAGTGAAAAGCGCCTTCTCGACGGATACGGACTTGTCGTTCGTTGTCGGGATGACCTGTTCGTAGTTCGGGTAGTTCCCCTCTATCAGCCGGGTGACCATGTAGAGCGAGCCCAGACGGAAGACTATGTGGTTCTTCGAGAGCGCCATCATAAGCTCCGTCTCGCCCTCATCCAGGAGCTTTTTCAGCTCGGAGGCCGATTTCTTGGGTATTATGGCCGTGCCGGGGGCGGCCTTGGCGGAGATTTTGCGCTTCAGGACGGCCAGGCGATGGCCGTCGGTGCCCACCATCTCTATCTGGGAGCCGCTGTCCAGCGCGGAAATGACCATGTAGATACCGTTCAGGACGTATCTCGTGTCGTTGTCCCCGGCGGCGAAGATGGTCTTTCGTATCAGTTCGTGCATCAGGAGCGGGTCCACCGGTACAAACTCGGCCCCTTCCATCTCCGGGAGCGTCGGAAACTCCTCCCTGGCCAGGCCGGTAAACTTGAAGGTGGCCTTTCCGCTCCTGATAGTGGCCCAGTTGTTCTCCGCGCTCTCCACGGAGACGTCTTCCTCCGGCAGCTCCCGGACGATCTCGAAGAGCTTCCGGGCCGAGAGCGTCACCCCGCCCGGCTCCGTCACCTCCGCCTGGTACACGCCCTTAAGGCCTATTTCGAGGTCCGTCGCGGTAATGGCTATGCCCCCGCCTCCTTCGACGGTCTCTATCAGGGCATTGCTCAAAACGGGCATGGTATTGCGCCTGTCCGCCACGGACTGCACCCTCGACAGGCCCTTCAGGAACTCTTCCTTTTTAATCAGAAATTTCATTTGGTCCCCTTTCTCTTTTATCCCTTTATTGCCTTTACCAGGGCCTCGACCTCCGCGTCGAACTTTATGTCGTTTGCGCGCCTTTCGTTCACCTGGCGGCATGCGTGAAGCACCGTGGTATGGTCCTTGCCTCCGAACGCCTTGCCGACCTCCGGGAACGAGCCTCCGGCGACCGTCCTGCAAATATACATCGCCACCTGTCTCGGCTGGACAAGGTTCTTGGTGCGCTTTTTGGACTTGATCTCGGAGATTTTTATCTGGAAGTGGTCCGCCACGAGCTTTATTATCTCGTCGAGGCCGATTACCCTCTCCTTTTCGGCAATAATATCCCTTAGCACCACCCTCGCAAGCTCCAGGGTTATCTGGCGGCCTGTAAGCGAGGCATACGCCCCAAGACGTATCAGAGAGCCTTCCAGCTCCCTGATATTAGACTTTATGTTGTTCGCCAGGAACATCGACACATCGTCCGGGACGGTTATCCCCTCCTGCTCCGCCTTCTTGGCGACTATAGCCGCCTTCGTCTCCATGTCCGGGGGCTGAATATCCGCTATCAGACCCCACTCAAAGCGCGACCTCAGGCGCTCCTCCATGTCCGGCATCTCCTTGGGGAAGCGGTCGGAGGACAGGACAATCTGCCTGCCGTATTCGTGCAATGTATTGAAAGTATGGAAAAATTCCTCCTGCGTGCGCTCCTTTCCGGCGATGAACTGTATGTCGTCTATCACCAGGAGGTCCGTATTTCTGTATTTGTTGCGAAACTCGGTCATGCGGTTGTAGTGTATGGCGGTGATAAGCTCGTTCGTGAACTCCTCGGAGGTGAGGAACGTTATCCTGGTCTTGGGCGAATGTTCTTTTATATACGCGCAGATGGCCGAAAGAAGGTGGGTCTTGCCAAGCCCCACGCCTCCATATACGAACAGGGGATTATAAGCCCTGGCGGGGTTCTCTGCAACGGCCTTTGCTGCGGCATGGGCGAATTCGTTCGACTTGCCGACGACGAAACTACAGAATGTATACTTGGGGTTAAAACCGTGCGGTTTCCTGACTTTCTGCGGTTCTGCCCCCGCGGTGTCCTGAATGAGAACCGGCTGGATTTCGTCTTTTCCCCCTTCGGCATCCATCTCTTCCTTGCCGTAACCATCGCCATGGCCGGAACTCTTTAATATATGAAAGGAAAGGGCGATTTCGTCCCTTTCGAGGACTTCCTTTAGGGTTCGTGTCAAGAGCTCGAAGTAATGTTCGAGCAGCCATTCTTTAAAGAACTTGTTCGGTACGTTTAACGTAACCCCTGTCGCGTCAATGGATTTCAGTCTTACCGGGCGAATCCACGTGTCGAAGTTCTGGCGGCTCACCTCCCTCGAGATAAGCTCCTGCGCCTCCGACCAGATATCCTTTACCACTTCCTGCATAATCTTTCCTGATAAACCAAGAAGGCATTGAGAGTCAAAAGATTTTTGGATTAAGGTCGTGAGTTTAAGTTACACACACCGTTTTCCACAGCTGTTGATAAACCTGATATTGATTTATTTTCAATAACTTTTGTCCTTTTAAGCAACGCTTGGAGCGTTATTTTTCACAGGATTTAAGTCCTCGTTTTTCCACTGTTTTGTAGATTTAAAAAGTGGCAAGCCGGACCTGCTTTTAACGCTTTACTCCGCCCGCTTCGGCAAAAAGGGCAGAATACGTTATATTAACAGAAAAGGGGTGTCTTAATCAAGATATTTCTGACTTGGCCGGAAAGTTTAAAAACCTGTTAATTCAAGAATTTTCAAAACCTTAAAAGACGGTTTAATACCACACAAT
>JAJYGS010000164.1 GCA_021785055.1 Nitrospirota bacterium
GAATGTCCCCTTACAAATAAAACGGGGCTCTTTAGAGAACAGGCGCCGGCCAACTGGGGATGGTTCTCGTGACTATCAATCTGCAGCCGGTGTCCTTAAGGCCTTCGGCGGCTTTCCGTGCATCCGCCTCCGTCCTGAAAACGCCGAAGACCGTCGGGCCGCTCCCGGACATCAAAGCGCCCAGCGCCCCCGCTTCGGTCAACCTTCTTTTCAGGACGTCTATCTCTGGATACCTTAAAATCGTAACGCGCTCAAGGTCGTTCTTCAAGCAGGAGGCAACAATAGAGACGTCCGCCGGTCGAGCCGGTTGACCAGCGTCTGCGGATTCGGCCATCCTGTCAGCGAATATATTAAGCTCAGGAAGTTTAATATCACCGGATTTGTTTGTCAACCCTAAATTTAACTGCGAATAAACCCACGCCGTAGAGACGCCGAAGGCGGGTTTTACGAGAACAAGCCATATCCCGCCAAGCGGATCAAGAGCCTTGAGCCTCTCGCCTATACCCTCAGCAAGCGCCAGGGGCCAGGAAAGAAAGAACGGCACGTCCGCGCCGATAGTCGCCCCGATTTCCCGCAGGCGCTCCTCCGAAACGGCTCCTCCCGTGAGGATATTGAGTCCCTTGAGCACCGCCGCGGCATCGCTTGAGCCGCCGCCCAGGCCCGCCGCGACCGGTATGTTTTTGGTTATCTCAATTTTTACTTCGCCATGCCGGTTGTCCAGGCGCGGCTCAAGCCGCCCGGTCTCGTCAAGAAGCGCCCTGGCCGCCCGGTACGCCACGTTTCCAGTGCCTTCCGGCACATCGGGCGAGTCGCAGACGACCTCGATGCCGCCGGTCGACCGGTCGCCGCCCGTCAGGGCAATCTTCACGTCGTCGGAGAGCTCGAGCGCCTGCATGACGCTGATTATGTCGTGGTAGCCGTCCGGCCTCCTGCCCAATACCTCAAGCGACAGGTTTACCTTCGCCGGCGCCTTCATTATAACCTGCGTGTCCCTTTTCATGGCCCGTGGAGTCTATATTCATCCGCGCAAAAAGTCAACTCCATTGAAGCGGCGTCAAGAAAGCGTCGGCGAGCATGATGGTTTTAAGCATAAGCGCTCACTCAAGATTGAGCGTTTTCGCGCCTAAAGATAATCTAAATATCAAGAAATGAATTTATTAGATATAACACATTGTAAAAACAAAGGTTTTCGTGGGAATTTTATTTCTTTATCGAGTGGCCCGCTTTTTGCTTATAAACTAATACAAAAGTATTATATCCCTTAAAAAAGGATGGTCTAAAATGCCTGAACGTAAAGCTGGGGAACCACTGGAAAACTGGCGGGAACAGTTCGAGGCCCTCTTCTCAAACCTCCCTATCGGCATATCCTATCTGACACAGGATATGCGCTTCGTCAGGATCAACCCGTTCCTCGAAGAGAAGCTTGGCATCAAATCCTCGGATGTCGAGGGACGGCACTGCTACGACGTAAACGGCATATACAAGAACGACCCGAACCGCAAGGGCGAGGAGAGGATATGCGATTTCTGCGGTGTGAAGAACGCGCTCGACACCGGCAGGCCCTTCAAGTTCGTAAGGCGCATGCGCGACGACCTTATCGTCGAGAATATCGGCGTCCCGCTCAGGGGCAAAGACGGCATGACAATCGGCGCCGTGGAGATTATCGTTGACGTTACCGAGCGCGTCCGGCTTGAGGAAAAGCTCCAGGAGCAGGCGGCGAACCTCGAAAAAACCGTCGAGGAAAAGACGGAGGAACAGGAGGAGTTCACGGCGATGCTCACCCACGACCTGAAGACCCCCCTTACCTCCATCCTCGGCTACAGCTCGATTGTCCTCTCAGGCGAGCTCGGCCCTGTGCCGGAAAAACAAAGGCAGCCGATGGAAGGGATACTGATAAACGCCCAGAGGATGCTGGGGCTTGTGCGGAACATACTCTCCGCGGGCAGGATAAAGGAGAAGATTATAGAACTCGACAGAACTCCCGTGAAGATACAGTCCCTTATAACGGAGGCCGTCAGGAACATGGCGCCGCAGATAAACGACAAGGGGCACACCACGAGCATGGAGTTCGAGCCGAACCTCCCGCCGGTTTTTGCGGACAGGGAACACCTTGAGCGCGTCATGTGCAACCTCATAACCAACGCCGTCAAGTTCACCCCGCACGGCGGAAGAATATCCTTCGCCGCAAAGAGGGCCGGCGATTTCATCGAGGTGCGCCTGACGGATTCCGGCGCGGGAATCGTCCCGGACGAGATACCGAAGCTCTTCGACAAATACTACAAGGGCACAGGCTCCACTTCCCGAGGGAGCGGTCTCGGCCTGTATATCTCCAGGGCCATCGTGAGCGCCCACGGCGGCACAATCTCCGCCGAGAGCAAAGAAGGAGAGGGCGCGACGTTCATCCTGCGCCTGCCCGCCGCATAATATTATCCCCCGTTGCCTTTATTAATTTGACAATAGCCGTATATCGGTCTAAGCTTATATGAATAATGCATACCAAGGTCTGTTTCATCGAGGCGAAATCTCCGGGGGCGCACGTCTTTTCGGCGTTCCCCATACCGCGCCTGGGCACCGTCCTGCTCGCCACCATCCTCAAGGGTCTTGGATATGATACCCGCGTATTCATAGAGGACGTGGAGGCTCCCGACTGGAATGAGGTAGACTCCTGTAAGGTAATCGGTATCTCCACCATCACCTCCACCGCCCCGCGCGCCTATAAAATCGCCGACAGGCTAAGAGCCAAAGGCAAGACTGTGATAATGGGCGGCCCTCACGTCACGTTCCTGCCGGACGAGGCGCTCAGTCACGCAGATTTCGTCGTTCGCGGCGAGGGCGAGCATACCGTCGTGGAACTGCTCCAAGCCATCGAGAATAAATCCTCTTTCGGAGATATAAAGGGCCTGTCGTGGAATTCCCAGGAAGGCCCGGTGCATAACGAATCGCGGGAGTTGATTGCAGACCTCGACCCCTACCCGGCGCCGGATTTCTCGCTCGTCCGGGGCTGGAGCCCGAAGGTCATTCTCCCCGTCGCCACGTCGCGCGGCTGTCCGTTCGATTGCAGTTTCTGTTCCGTAATCCACATGTTCGGCAGGAAATACAGGTTTAAAAGCATAGATAAAGTCATGGAGGAAATCAAGGCCGGGATAGGCCGGGAGACCGGCAAAGCGTCTTCGTTTGTGTTTTTCATAGACGATAACTTCACGGCTAACAAAAAACGGACGAAGGAACTCCTGCGCAGGATTATAGACGAGGGCCGGTCTGCCGGCGGCCTGAGGTTCAACTGGAGCGCCCAGGTTCGAAGCGACGCCGCAAGCGACCCGGAACTTCTGGACCTGATGAAGCGCGCCGGCTGCGAGAACGTGTTCATAGGATTTGAATCCGTAAACGAGATGACGCTTCGACTTTACAATAAAAAACAAGGGGTTGAGGACATCGTTCGGGCGGTTCGGGCGTTCCATGCCAGGGGCATCCGCATACACGGCATGTTCGTCTTCGGCTCGGATACGGACGATGCCGAAACTATCAGGAATACACAGCTTTTCGCCCGAAAGATGGACATGGAGTCCGTGCAGTTCCTCGTCCTGACGCCGCTTCCCGGGACGCCGGTTTACAACGAATTCGAGGCCCAGGGAAGGCTTCTGCACAAAGACTGGAGCAAATACGACGCGCATTACGCCGTCTTCCGGCCTGCGCTTATGTCGCCCTCAGAGCTTCAGCGAGAGACTTTCAAGGCTATGGCGAAATTCTACTCCTGGATCAAGATTTTCCGGCATGTCTCAAGGTTTAATTTCTACTGCGGGATGCTGGGCCTCTACGGCAAGCGCTCCGTAAATAAGGCCCGCGTAAAAAGCGAGCAATACCTCAGGGATATGAAGGAGCTTGTAAACCTCCCGCCGTTAAAAAACCATTAAACCGCCCCAGATAAATAATTCTTTATGGATTACCTCAGGCCGCGCGAAACCTGCGAAACCGCAAAATGTGATTTCAATGTTTTCAACGGGTTACGAGGGCGAAAAACCGATTCTTCGCTTCGCTTGGAATGACGGAATTATATAGCGTAACTATCTGGAAAATAAGCTGAATCTGCATCAACTACCCGTAAAAAACACCCCGTCCCCGCAC
>JAJYGS010000072.1 GCA_021785055.1 Nitrospirota bacterium
TCATGCATGAGGCGATCATGCATTTGGAAATTCATCTCATTGGGAAGAACTTCGAATTCCGCACCGGATTTGACAATTGCAAGACTTAAGCTTGCCTGCTCGCAAAACGTCTTACGGTCGCCTAATATATCAATATTTTCAAGTAGTTTATTATTAAGCTCTATCCAGTTAGGCAGCAGACTTAACATCGCCGGGAAAGACGAGGACGCCCGCATTGAAGTATGGTATAGTAGGCGTACCTGTCAGTGTGCATTTATAATCCGAGGTAGGCATGGGCAAATGAAAAAAATCGAATAACTTAGAGAAAAGATCTGAAGATATGGTTGGAGCGGCGGCGATTTTCCCTTTAAACCGGCGTGAAGAAAGGTAGCCCCCAAAATCTTGCACGACAAGCGTGTCGCAGTCGAGAAGCATAACAATACTAAAAGTTTTCAATTCCGGCAACTGAAGGAAGCGTAGTTTGTTAGAATGTGGATGTTTTGGATTGTATGGGGAGACGATTCTTACCTGTGCGCCATATTTTTCAAATTGGCGCTTGTATGCAGGATCGACCTCGTTAATGACGCATACGATAAAAGTTGATTTTGCCGTCTTCCCGCCGAACCACCTAACCGACTGGACCAGCCTTAGGGCTTGTGCGAGAAACTTAGGTTTGTTTTCCGCCACACAACCTAACACGATATCTTTCTCAAAATCTATTTTAATTTCGGACAACTCTTAACTCCTTCATAATGGTAGCAACTTTATGCGTATTAAAGAAATTGCCATAAATATAACATCAGGTGCATTATATAAGCAAGAAGTTTCAAAAATGATGAGTTAAAAGTCCGATGGCAGATATCATATTAAACTTCTTGACTATTCAGTAGTTTTCCTGCAAACTAAACAGTCGATTTCGGTATAAAAATCCTATAAATCCCAAATTCCAGTGGAGGCGCATTTGTCCAAGCTGGGCGTAAACATAGACCACGTGGCGACCGTCAGACAGGCCAGGCGCGGGGTGGAGCCGGACCCTGTGCACGCGGCTGTCCTGGCCGAACTCGGCGGAGCGGACGGCATCACGATTCACCTTCGGGAGGACAGGCGGCATATCCAGGACAGGGACGTAAAACTGCTCCGGGAGATGGTAAAAGTGCCCCTGAACCTTGAGATGGCCGCATCCGACGAGATAATCGAGATTGCAATGCAGGTGCGCCCGGAAATGGCGACGCTGGTGCCGGAGAAGCGCGAGGAGCTGACGACCGAAGGCGGCCTGGACGTAAAGGCGAACCGGGTGAAGCTCTCGGACGCGGTGCGGAAGCTCCGTGATACCGGCATATTCGTAAGTCTATTCATAGACCCGGACCTGGACCAGATAAAGGAATCCAAAAAAGTCGGAGCGGACGCCATAGAGGTACACACCGGAAGGTACGCCGACGCAAGGACTTATGAAGAATCACAGAAAGAGTTCGAGAAGATATTCGAGTCTTGTCGGCTCGCGCACAAGCTTGGGCTTACGGTAAACGCCGGGCACGGGCTTAACTACCGGAACGTCCGCCAGATAGCAAAAATAAAAGAGATATACGAGCTGAACATTGGGCACAGCATAATCTCAAGGGCGGTGCTGGTGGGGATAGAGCGGGCGGTGCGCGAGATGAAGGCGCTCTTGGGATAGTTTATGATTCTCGGCACAGGCATCGACATAGTCCGGGTGGAGAGGATAGCGAACGCGATTATCCGATGGGGCGGCGCGTTCGAGGACAGGGTATTCACGGCGGATGAGAAGTCCTATTGCCGCGGACAGAAGAAATCCGCCCAGAGCTTCGCCGGGCGGTTTGCCGTAAAGGAAGCGGTTATGAAGGCGTTCGGGACAGGGCTCTCCGAAGGTGTAAAGTGGGTGGATATAGAGGTAACGGCTGACGGAATTGGCAAACCCACCGTGCGTTATTACGGCAGAATACAAGAAATGGCCGCGAGGCTTGGGGTCGGGCAGACATTCGTAAGCATAAGCCACGACGGGGACTATACCGTCGCCCAGGCCGTCCTGGCTGCCGGGGACAAACCAGCGGCGGAGGAAAGATGAAACTCGCCACAGCCGCCGAGATGCGCGAGCTCGACCGCCGGACCATCGAGGAATTCGGCATACCGGGCATAGTCCTGATGGAGAACGCGGGCAGGGCCGTGGTATCCGCAATAGTCCATGAATGGGGGGCGGTCGAGGGAAAGCGCTGCGCCATATTCTGCGGCAAGGGCAATAACGGCGGAGACGGCCTCGTTATCGCCCGGCGGCTTCACAACATGGGCGCGAGTGTATCCGTAAGGCTCTTTTCCGGGGATATGAAAGGCGATGCGGGGACGAACCTTAACGCTGCCCGCAGGATGGGAATAAATATCGTTTCGGTCAGCCCGGATTTAAGCGAAGAGATCTCCGAGGCCGCTCATGCCGACATGGTAATAGACGCCATATTCGGGACGGGGCTTTCAAGCGATGTCGGAGAGCCTTACGCGGGCGTGATAAATATGATAAACTCCAGGGCGCGCAAGGTTGTCGCCGTGGATGTGCCTTCGGGCGTAAATTCCGACGACGGAAGAGTCATGGGCGCAGCCGTCCATGCGGATATGACCGTTACGTTCGGCCTGCCGAAGCGCGGGCTTTATCTGTATCCCGGCGCGCAGGCGGCGGGCAGGATAAAGACGGCTGAGATAGGCATCCCGGAGTCGGCTATAGGCGAGGCGGCGATAGGCGCCAATCTTCTGACTGCCGCTCGCGTTCGGGGTCTTCTGCCGGCGCGGGAGCCGAATTCGCATAAAGGGACTTACGGGCATCTTTTGATTATCGCAAGCTCCGTCGGGAAGACCGGCGCGGCGACGTTGGCGGCTCATGCGGCGCTGCGCTCAGGCGCGGGCCTGGTAACGCTCGCCGTCCCTGAGAGCCTAAACGACATCTTTGAGGAGAAGCTGACGGAGGAGATGACCGTACCCTTGCCGGAGACGGACGAGCGCTCGCTTTCGTATGCCGCGCTCGACGGTCTTCTGGCGCTTCTTGAGGGGAAGACAGCCGTGGCGATAGGCCCCGGAATATCGCGCAATGCGGACACGGCAAGGCTTGTCCGGGAACTCCTTCCGAAGTTGAATATACCGGCGGTTCTGGACGCCGATGCGCTTAACATACTCTCGGAGGACGAGACGCCGCTTGACAGCATGAGGGTTCCGGTAATCCTCACGCCGCATCCGGGCGAGGCCGGGCGGCTCCTCGGCGTTCCGGCGGTGGAGGTGCAGATGGACAGGCCGGGTTCTGCCATCACGCTTGCCAGGGCACATCGCTGCACCGTTGTTCTGAAAGGCGCCAGGACGCTTGTCGCGTCGCCCGACGGGTCGTTTTATGTAAACCCGACCGGCAATCCAGGCATGGCGACAGCCGGCACTGGAGACGTCCTGACGGGTGTAATCAGCTCATTTCTGGCGCAGGGGGGGATTCAGGCGCGCGATGCGGCGCTTCTGGGCGTATATGCGCATGGTTTGGCCGGGGACAAGGCATCCGGCGTGAAGGGTTATGCCGGGCTTATAGCCGGCGATTTGGTCGAAGCCCTCCCGCAGGCGATAAACGAGATTTAGGAATGGCGGAAGGGTTTAATGGAGGTAGCCTTAAGATGAGGATGGGGAAGACCGTATACATAATCCTGCTATTATTTGTGATGGCTGCGGCTGGTTGCAGCAGCCCCTTCAAGGAGGCGGACGAGGCATTCCGCCGGGGGGATTACCGGAAGGCTGTGGAGCTTTACGGAAAGGTGGTGCAGAACAAGAGGCTGGATGCCGGGGACATGGCAAGGGCGCACTATAACCTCGGAAGGTCGCTCGACAGGCTTGGGCGGACGGCGGACGCCGTTGAAGAGTATAAAAGGTCGATAGACCTTGAGCCCGACAGGCAGAAAGTATACATGGACATGGCTGTGGCGCTCGATAAGATAGGGCTTCTGGAGCAGGAGGTCGACGCCTTGAACAATTCGCTTATCCTTAAACCGAACGACCCGCGCGCCGAGTCCATGCTCGGCGAGTGCTATGCGAAGCTTGGACAG
>JAJYGS010000181.1 GCA_021785055.1 Nitrospirota bacterium
ACGAAGCGCATCCCGTGCTTCTGGGCCAGCCGCTCCGTGAGGAGCTTCATCTGGGCGATTACCTTAAGGCCGTATTTCAGATACGGCGCGCCTTCGTGCATCTCATGGCCCGTGTGCACTTCCACCATTTCGTTCAGGCCCACCATGCCGACGAGATAGGATACGCGGTGCATCCGCAGGTAAGGCGCGCCGTCCCTGTTCATAGTCAGGAGGGCGAGCGGGCCGTCTTCGCCGAACGAGAGGAGCCTCTCGATGAAGTATCGCTTCTGCATGTGCGCCCTGGCCGCCGTCTCCATACGCTCGGCGAGTATCCTGAAAAGCTCGGACTCCGAACCCTTGGCCTCGTATGCGATGCGGGGCAGGTTTATCGTCACGTTCTGGAGCGCCGAGTATCTCATCTTCCAGGGCTCTCTCGCGTCCTCGAAGTCCTGCTTCTCCAGCTTGAAGGAGAGCCGGCAGCACTCGGATATCTTCGCCGTCTCGCCCCGGTCGAAGACGTAATACGTGTTCCCCATCTTCGCGGAACACCTCGCGATATGCGTGAGGAAATCCCTGTGGCCTTCCGTATGGAAGAATTTTTCGGTAATATGCACAAGCGGCTTGGGGAAAAAGAACGGCCTGCCCATGCCGTCGCCTTCCATGTAGACGTCGAAGAGCGCCCAGACGAGCTTTCTCGCCCACAGGCCGTATTCTCCGTAGCTCTTCCCGGTATATTTTCCGCCGGGGCCGATGGCCGGGACTGTCTCGAAATGCCTGGGGATTTCCCAATAGAGGTTGATGTCTGAGAATATCGCCTGGCCGCCCCTGGCGACCGCCTGCTGGGAGTATTCGAAGATGATCATCTGGGCGAGCTGGTGTATCTCGGCGTCGCTCATGCCCTCGATGTATGGGGCGAAGAAGAGGTTCACCGCGTCCCAGCCTATCGCGCCCGCGAAGTGGCTCTGGAGCGCGGCTGAGAACTTCACCATGTGGGCGAGCAGGACCTCTGCGTGTTTCGCGGGCTTTGCGACGGCAAGGGAGTTCGGCATGGCAAGCCCGAACTTCTTCACGTATTCGAGCGACTGGCCGGAGCAGTAGGGCCTGTCGATGAATCCCAGGTCGTGCAGGTGGATCGCGCCGCGCATGTGCGCGTCGGAAACGTCCTCGGAGAACACCTCGTGGAGCGCGTAGTCCTTCTTTATGCTCTCGGCAAGCGTGAGGTTGGTCGCCTCCGGCCCGTGCGGGATGTTGGCGTTTTCCTTGTTCTGGCAGAGTATGAGCCTCTCGACGTCGTATAGCGGGACGCCGAGGCGCATGTGCTTCCTGCGGGCGGACTCGAGGCCGTACTCCACGAGCTTCGCGTCAACAAGCTCGCGCACCAGAGCCGCCGTAAGCTTCCGTATCCTCGCGGTGGTGATTACCCGCTCGACTTCCAGCGATATGGCGTCCGCTGTAGCCCGGTCTATGGATGTCTCCCGGACAAGCGCATCGACAATCCTCACGCGGTTCCAGGTAACCACCTGGTCGTCCGACGTCCGGACGAAAAGCGCCATGTCCGTCGTCTCGGCGCCGAAGAGGTCCGGCTCAGCCGGTATACCGGCTTTAAGCGGTAGACCGGGCTCGGATTGTCCACCGCCCGGGGGCGTAAGGATCAAATCTTCATGGCCGAACATGGTTCCTCCTTGCAGATGCTTGTCCGACGGGGGCCAGGAAAACATGTCCACCGGATACTCCACAGGCTTTCCAAAGCCCGCCGGCGCTTAAATCCCCAGCCTTGTCCACAGGATATTCAATATGTTGAGTTACATGAATATTTATAACACAATATGTTGTGGTTGTCAATAAAATTTTTATCCGCTTGACATAGGTTGCCATTTGTGAGAAAAAATACAGGGTTACGGGATTGTTAATTTATGGTAATGGAAGAAAGGGGAAGGAAATGACAAATGGAGTGAAAAGGGTTGCGTTTTTCATTGCGGCTATAGCCTTGATAGCCATGATCCCAATCGGGTGCGCCAAGAAGGCGCCGCAGACGGAGCAGGGGATGCTGAATGCGGGAAAGACCGCATACAGGGAGGGTAATTATCAGAAATCACTTGATTTATTCACCAAGGCGGCCAACCTTAACCCGCAGAATCCGGAGGCCCATTTCTTCCTTGGAAACATCCTTTCGATAATGGGAAAGAAAAAGGAAGCCATTGCCGAATATGACAAGTCCATACTCCTTGCGCCCAACGTGCCCCAGCCGTATTACAACAAGGGCAACGCCTACGCCATGCTCGGTGATAACCAGCAGGCCCTGGACGCGTTCAACGAGGCCATAAAGGTAAGCCCCTCGTATGTAAGGGCATATTACAACAAGGCCCTTATACTTTCGCGCATGGGCAAGAAAAAGGAGGCCCAGGAGACCTTTGCAAAGGCCCGCTCGCTCGCTCCCCTGGGTCCGAACGGCCAGCCCGAAGCCGGTCAACCGGCTCCTGCCAGGCCGTCGCCGCAACAGTCTCAAGGCGCCTCCGCGCCGATCCCGGCGGCCCCGCAGGCCAAATGAGGCCAATATCCTCAGGGAAGACCGACAGGGGCGGGAGAAGGCTTAAAAACGAAGACAGCATAGGGGTTTTTGACAATCTGGGGCTGTATGTCGTCGCCGACGGCATGGGCGGACACGCAGCCGGTGATGTGGCGAGCCGTACCGCCGTCGAGGCCGTCCGGGCGCGGGTAAAAACATCCGCCACCATTACGGTTAACGACGTTTCCGACGAGGCGGATGCGGGGCAGAGGCTCCTTGAAGCCGTTGATTTCGCTAATAAAGAGGTCTTGAAAAAGGCCTCGTCCGACCCGCTGCTCAAGGGTATGGGCACGACCATCGCGGCGGTTTTGCTCGACCGGTTGACCGGCATCGAAGGTGAAGGCGGTGAGGAGGCCGGAGCCCGGGGCCGACCTACCGGCCTGGCCCTCGCGCACGTCGGGGATTCGAGGATTTACCTCTTCAGAAACGGGGAGTTGAGTAGGCTGACGCGGGATCATTCGCTGGTCGAAGATCTTGTGGCCGAGGGCCGTATAACCCCTGGCCAGGCAAGGGTTCACCCGTTCCGGAACGTCGTAACGCGCGCGCTTGGGACGAAGGAAGACGTGCAGGCGGACATATCGCGCCTTGTCCCGGAGCCGGGGGACATGCTTCTTTTATGCAGCGACGGCCTGACCGGGATGCTCGAAGACCTTAAAATCGCAGAGATTATGGCCCTGGGCGCCGGATCGCCCTTCGTTTGCGCGGATGTGCTCGTAAGGGCCGCGAACAAGGCTGGCGGCGACGACAACATCTCCGCAGTCGTTTTAAAGTTCTGAATGTTCCACGCGGAACACAAAAAAGCGGCGATTCCTGGAAAATAATTCCTTATTTATCAATAGGTTGAAAATCGGGAGCTCATTCATCGAGAGCTGTTTATGGATGGCGCAACCCGTTGTAAAACAAGCACAATTCCCGTAATTCGCCCAAAAACCGCATGTCTCCCCGCGCCCCTTTTCCGGCCTGAAAACCGCCCGCAGAGGACAAATTTTACCCCGTTTTCGATGCCGGGGGAAAATTGCAATTTTTACGCGTTTTTACTTTAATAATCGGCGGGTTTCAAAAGCAATCCAGAATTGCTATTGACAATGAACTTCCCTGACCGATTAGGATTGCTATTGAGGTTTGAGTGCCAATATGAGTAAATTCCCAACCACCGTGTCAGGCGTGGAGTGGCAGGAATCTGCTTGTCATTGCGAGGAACGGATGCGACGCGGCAATCCCGGTTCTTAACCCATGAGATTGCTTCACTTCGTTCGCAATGACGGGCAAAAGAAAGTCGCCGTGTTCCCGATTAGGGCGGGACGTTCGTTTTTTCGCGCTTCATATTTAACCATTCTTCCGTCAAAATGATATACTTATTATTAAGAGAGCAGGATGGAAGGAGGGGCTTATGATAATCGAACTGAATAAAAAGGAAAAAGAGGTTCTGGACAAGGTCCTTCATCATTTTGAAGAGGAATTGAAGGGCGAAATCGTCAAGACCGATGCAAAGGATTTCA
>JAJYGS010000122.1 GCA_021785055.1 Nitrospirota bacterium
GATCTTCCGGCTCCACGATATACTCCTGCGCGGACGCCATAGCCACGGTGCTGGAGGAATACCTGCTGGAGAAGAAGCAGGGGACTGCGGAAGGCAAGAACCTTACGGAAGACAACCTCATGAACCACTGCCCGCAGTGTCCGGAGTGCGGCTCTATGGTCTCGTTCGCGGAGGGCTGCGTGGTGTGCAGTTCCTGCGGCTACTCGAAGTGCGGATAGCCGGGCCGGGGGGGGGCGGACAGGGGCGCGTAAACAGGGGAGATAGAACGGGCTGGCGGCTTTTGAAGGCTTGTTGAGCAAGAAGAGGCGCGGCATGAAATACAGCATCAAGGCGTTTATAAAACGCGACGGCATGGGCGGCTATTTTGCGGAATGCCTGGAGGTGGACGTCGAGGCGCGCGGAGAGACGCTCGACGAGACGGTCTGCAAACTGCGGCGCGAGATATGCGGCTACCTTCGCGGCAGGGATATGGCGGAGTTCGGGCTGGTGGACGAGCCGACGCTCTTTATGACCTTCGAGGACGAGCCGATAATCCCAAGCCCGCTCCAGTGCAGCATGGAGCTTGAGGGCAACGCATGACCGGGGAACAGAAAAAGAAAATCCGCGAGACGGCGGCCAATCACGGCGGCAAACTGCCCTGCGCGGCGGCCTTCACCCTCCAGAAGGAACTCGGCGTTACGCTGAAGGAAATCGGCGAGTTCTGCAATGAAGAAAACATCCGCATCAAAAACTGCCAGCTCGGGTGCTTCCCGTAAATTAAAAACCATTAACTTGACTTCCCGCCGCCGATTACTCATAATACCGCGCGATGGAACCTCAAAATAACCAGGAAAAAACCTCAACCGTCCGGGAGATAAAGGACGCCTTCTCGGGGCCGGGCTTTGTCCTGGGCGCGGTGGCCGGGGTGTTCGTCCTCTGGGCAATCGGCCAGATCTCCGGGATAGACGGGAGCGCGCTTAAGACCTTTTATCGCAATTCGTTCACGGTCTTCACAGGTCTGTCCGCCTTAATATATTACAAAAAAATAAAACCTTAACCTCCCGCCGCCATGCAATATACTCTACACTGCCCATGGGATGTTTCGCCGTTAAATCCTTTATTTGTCTTGAAATCGGCCCCGGAAATGTCGTAAAATCAAACCGCTTTTTCCTACGGCAGGAGACTTAAGGGATTCCCCGATGTCCGATACGATAGATAAAAACCCTGAAGGCGGCTTTGCCGTAGCCCCGGCGGACGCCGCGGCGCCGTCCGAGCTTTACGCCGAAGGCGCCCGGCACCTCAAGGCGAGGGACTATGCATCCGCGCGCGCCTGCCTCGAAAAATACCTTGAGCAAAGCCCCGACGACCCCGCAGCCCTGCACCTCCTGGCCAGGGTGCTCTATCACCAGAACAAGGACCAGGACAAGGCCGGGGAATACCTCGAAAAAGCCGCCCGGCTCGACCCCGGCTCTCTGACCGGCTATCTCGAAACGCAGGGCATCCTGCTTATCCAGCAGACCAGGTATAAAGAGGCGCTGGAGGTGTTCGAGCGCGCCCTCTCGGAGGACAAAAAAACCGACGCTCGCCACACCGCCGCACTGAAGTTCTACCTCGACCTTGTAAAAAAGAAAGGCGCGATAAAAGGCCCGGTAAAGCGCGCGCATCGCGAAAGGCCGCAAGACTTCTTCTTCACCGCCGAATACGGCCACAGGAAGATGAAGGCCCCGTATTTCGTAATCCCCTCGCTCATCGTCCATGCGCTCGTGCTTATACTCGTGAGCTACCTCTCGACGCACCACATGCCGTTCAAAAAACCGGAAACGCATACTGACTTTACATACGTGCAGCTCTCCCAGCCGTCCGGCGGAGGGGCTTCTCAGGCGGCGGGAGGCGGAGTGGGAAGCCCGGCAGGCCGGTCTGAAACTGGCGGGCCGGCTCCGGCCCCGCCGAAGATGGCAAAAGTCCAGATGCAGAACACGCCTGCCACGGCGTCGCCTGCGATCAAGGAAACAAGCCCCGGCTCTCCGGGCGCCATAAGCGCGAAAAACATCGCGGCGGCTATGAAAACCGGCGGAATTGCGGCTGTAAACGCAATGTCTGCCGGGAAGGAAGCCGATTTAAAGGCCGTCAGGCAGAAATTTACCGAAGGGAGGGCGGAGATTTCGATAAAAAGCCTGACGGCGTCGTCGGAAATGGCGAAAGGGCGTCCGAATAGAAACTATCGGGCGGCGAAGCTGAACCATAAGGCGTCCGCCGTTGCCGGAGGATCGATTGCCCTGGCTGGTCGGGCGGGGAAAGGCGGGCCGAAATGGAACATGGGGAAGATGGCCGGACTTCAGGGGCGGGGGTTCAAAGCCGCCGTCCCGGAGGAGCAGGCGAGAGAAAAGGCAATGGCGCTGTCCGCCCCGTCTTTCAATCCGGCGCACGACGAGCTTAAGAGCCTCGCGGCAAAGCCGCTCGGAATCAGCGCCGGCGGCTCCGCGCAGGCTGCGAAACCCGGCAGGTTCGCGGGCGTAAAGTCCCTGACCGGCATGAGAGAAGACATATCGGCCTACGACAGCCTGCAAGGAGAGATGGGGATTCCCGTATACTCCCAGGGCGCGGGCGGCGGGGCCGTGGCGTCGAAGGAGCGCACGAACCTGGGAGAGGGGACGCCGAGCGGCCAGCCGCAGGCATTGCCGGGAGGCGGCAGGATGACCGCCTCACTGGACAGGCTGACGGGCAGGATGTATTCTCCGGCTGCGGTTTCTCCGGGCAGGAAAACGCTCGAAATGCCGGGGGCGGGGGCGGCAAACCGGGCCTCCGGGAGGGGGGGCCGGGGCGTGAAATTAAGGGCTTTAAGCATGAAATCAGCCTTCCCCGCGGGCTATGCGTCCCCTGGAATCGGCCAGTCCGCCGCAGGCCAAAGGGGCGGCTTGAGAGGCGTATCTGCCGGAATTTCCAGGGGAATGAACCGCAGCGCTCTGGGGCGTTCCGGGAGCGGGGGCACTCTTGGCGGTCTTTTGGAGAGCGCGTCGGAGAAAATCTCCGGCATGTTTGGGCTAAACGGCAGACCCGCCGGCCCTTCCGGCCCATCCGCGGCGGATTTTAAAAGGGGAGGGGTAGCGGGCCTTGCGGCAGGTTTGAGGCCGGGCGCCGGAAACGGCGGAGGCCGCCGGGGCGGTTACGGCTCTTACGGCAGCGGGGCGGGCAGGCAGTCTTCCTGGGTCTCGGCGGCAGGCCCGCAAAAACAGTCTTCATGGGTGTCGGCAAAGTCGCTTTCGGGAGGATACGGGGCGGCGCGTTCGGGCGGAATAACCGGCGGCAAGCTCTTTGCCGGGAACGCGCTTGGGACGCCCGGGGGGAGACGCTACGCCTCGGCTTCGCGCGCCGGGGTCTCGCCCGTGTCCGTTGGCAGGAGCTCCGTAATATCCCGCGGCACGCTGGTTGCGGAAAATAAAATTGGTCCGAAGGTGCGTATACTCTCGCCCGGTTCCGGCTCGACGGACAGGATCTCGCAGACGATAAAGGGCGTAGTCTCGGATACGCGGGTGCGGAATGCGACTCTGACGGTAAACAACAACTCCCAGGTCATATCCGTGGAGAACGGGAGGTTCGAGGCGACTTTCTCGCTTTCCAGTGGCAGAAATACGGTAACCGTGATGGCCTTCGACTCCGACGGCAACGTCGGGAAAGACAGCATAACGCTGGACTACTCCGGGTCTTCGGAAGGCGCCCCGGTAAATGTCATATATCCGAAGGACGGCCAGGTCTTCGACGTCTCGGAGAACCGCGTGATTACCGTAAAAGGAACAATTGGAGACCCGGACGTAAGCCGCGCGAAGCTTATACTTAACGGAAACCCCATGGACATCGTGGTAAACAGGGGCTATTTCGAGCAGAAGGTCGCGCTGATGGAGGAACAGAACACGATACAGGTCGAGGCCGTGAACAGCCGCGGCCAGACGACGCACAGCCCCGTGGTGAACGTGGGCACCGTAAACGTGAAGCCGAAGGACATATTGATAATACTCACGTGGGACAAGCCGCACGCGGATTTCGACCTGCACGTCTACAGCC
>JAJYGS010000002.1 GCA_021785055.1 Nitrospirota bacterium
GACCGGGGATTTATTTTTTAAATTTTTTTGTGGAAATTGATATTTTTTTGGTGTATATCATTCTTCCATGAAAAAATTCTGCTGGATTAACCCGAAGCTCGAGGTGCGGGAGACTCCGCACTGCGGGAAGGGTAATTTCGCTACCGGAAACATAGATAAAGACGAACTGCTGATGATACATGGCGGGTGGTTTATGACCCGCGCCGAAGAGACGAAACTCACTGCGCCGTATAACGACTACGGCCTCCCCGTTACCGAAAACCTCGTCCTTTACTCCGAAGAAAACGACGCCTTCATCAACCACTCCTGCGACCCGAACGCAGGCTACAAGGGCCAGATATTTCTCGTGGCCATGCGCGACATCGACGCGGGCGAAGAAATCTGCATCGACTACGCGACGATACTGCATGCCTCGGAAGGCGTGGAGCCGTACAGGCTCAAGTGCTACTGCGGCTCGGACAACTGCCGGGACGTCATCACGGACGAGGACTGGAAGATACCGGAGCTTCAGAAGAGGTACGACGGCTATTTCCAGCATTTCCTCCAGGAGAAACTCGAAGCCCTCAAAGTGATGAAGTAATTTCTTCAGAACCTCGCCAGTATCTTCTTGTCCACCTTTTTCTTTCTGAGGCGTATCGACGCGGGCGTAACCTCCACCAGCTCGTCGTCCCGCAGGAACTCCAGCGCCTGCTCCAGGCTCATCTTCCTGGGCGGGATAATGCGAAGCGCCTCGTCGGAGCCGGAGGCGCGCATGTTGGTGAGCTTCTTCTCTTTTGTCACGTTCACGCCCATGTCGTCCTCGCGGGCGTTCTCGCCGATTATCATGCCTTCGTAGACCTCCGTGCCGGGGTCTATGAATATCTCCCCCCTGGGCTGGAGGTTGAATATCGCGTAGCCCGTGGCCTTGCCGCGCCTGTCCGCTATCAGCGCGCCAGTGGAACGCCCGGATATTTCCCCGGACCACGGACGGTAGCCCAGAAAGAGCGTATTTAAGATTCCCGTGCCGCGCGTGTCGGAGAGGAATTCGGAGCGGAAACCGATGAGTCCTCGCGAGGGTATCTCGAACTCCATCCGCACCCGGCCCGTGCCGTGGTTCACCATCTTCATCATCTTGCCGCGTCTCGTCCCAAGCTTCTGTGTTATCACGCCGATGTGCTCCTCCGGCGCATCCACAAGCAGCAGTTCGTAAGGCTCGGAGCGAGCCCCGTCTATGGTTTTTTCGATTATCTCCGGCCTCGACACGGCCAGCTCGAACCCTTCTCTTCGCATGGTCTCGATGAGTATGGCAAGCTGAAGCTCGCCCCTGCCCGATACCTTGAAAGTATCCGTGCTATCGGTCGGCTCGACACGTATGCTGACGTTGTAGAGTATCTCCTTCTCCAGGCGTTCTTTGAGGTTTCTGCTCGTGACGAACTTCCCCTCCCTGCCGGCAAACGGAGAGTTGTTCACGGAGAAGTTCATGGAAAGCGTCGGCTCGTCCACTGTGATGGGCGGCATGGGGCTCGGATTATCGAGGCTCGATATCGTCTCTCCGATTGTAAAGCCCTCCACCCCCGCGACGGCGACGATGTCCCCGGCGTACGCCTCGTCCGATTCCATCCGGGAGAGGCCGTTATACGTATAGAGCGCCGTAATCTTTCCGGCCTGGACGGAGCCGTCCAGTTTGCACAGGGAGATCTGCGCGCCCTTTTTAAGCGTCCCGGAGAATATCCTGCCGATGCCGAGTCTGCCGACATAATCGGAGTAGTCTATCGAAGCCACCTGCATCCGCAGGGTATCCGCCGCATCGCCTTCAGGCGCGGGTATTGTCCTGATTATCTCGTCGAAGAGCGGCCTTAAGTCTGCTCCATCGCCGTCAGGCTCCGTCTTTGCGATTCCGGCCTTTGCATTGGTGTATAACACCGGGAAGTCGAGCTGGTCCTCCGAGGCGTCGAGGTCGATGAAGAGGTCGTATACCTCGTTTAGTACCTCCTGAATGCGTGAATCCGGCCTGTCTATCTTGTTTATGACAAGTATCGGCGGCAGTCCGGCTTCGAGGGCTTTTTTAAGCACGAACCTCGTCTGCGGGAGCGGGCCTTCCGAGGCGTCCACAAGGAGCATCACGCCGTCCACCATCTTCAGCGTCCGTTCCACCTCCCCGCCGAAGTCCGTATGGCCGGGCGTATCCACGATGTTTATCTTCACGCCGTTATAATGCACGGCTGTGTTCTTCGCCATTATCGTTATGCCCTTCTCGCGCTCAAGGTCCATGCTGTCCATGACGCGCTCGGCGACGGACTGGTTATCCCTGAATATCCCGCTTTGTTTCAGCATGGCGTCCACGAGGGTCGTCTTGCCGTGGTCAACGTGCGCGATGATGGCGATGTTTCTCATGCTTTCTGTTTTCATTACTTTGGGTGCTCCTGTCTGTAAGGTATTACGGGCATCTTCCAGGGCGTCTGCTGGTTGATGACGGAGATTTCAAGCGGACATACGTTCCTGGGCACGGTGAGGGCGAATACCACGGCCTTTTCGATGGCCTCGGTCGTCATAAGCCGCGATGGTTCTATGGTTGCCGGGTCGAGATTGCCCGTAAGGGACGTGTCCGTAACTCCCGGAAGGAGCGAGGTAACCTTGATGTTATAGTCGCGCATCTCCCAGAAAAGCCCTTTCGTGAACGCCCTGAGCGCCCATTTCAGGGAGCTGTATACTATGAACGTCCTGGGCGGCGGGTCAACGAGGGTCGAGCCGGAGACGATATTCACGATGCTCCCTCCGCCGTTTTCCACCATGTGGTTAATCAGCAGGCGCGTGAGCATTACGTATCCGAAGAAGTTCGTCTGCATCAGCTTCGGTATGTCCTCTATCGGCTGTTTATGGAAGAGGTGCTGGCTCGACACCCCGGCGTTATTTATAAGCGCGTCCACGCGCCCCAGCCTCTCCACGGCCTCCACGGCCAGCCTCTCAAGGTCGGCCTGTTTCGAGACGTCGCAGACCACGGGGTATGCCCGGACGCTGTAGGCCTCCATAAGCTCCGCGCAAAGCTCGCTTATCTCGTCTCTGCCTCTTGCCGCCAGCACGAGGTTCATCCCCTCCCGTGCCAGAGCCGTCGCGATGGCCTTCCCGATGCCCCTGCTCGCGCCGGTTACCAAGGCGCCCTTGCCCTTAAGACTTTCCATCGCTCCTCCGTAAATAACCCCTCTCCCCTCGCGGGAGAGGGCTTGGAGATGGGGGTATATAAAAAACAGTCCGGAATCGAGGATTATAAAGGAATTCCCGCCGCAAGTAAAGGTAAAGCGCCGGGACGGGCAGATAAAATATTAATAATGCGCCCGGATTTCCCCCGTTACCCTTGACTATCCCGCCGCTTTGCCTGTATCCTTTTATTCTGGCCTATGAAGGATTCAAACAAATCCATTGTTTACGCTCTCTCCGCCTGCACCGTCTGGGGCACGGTCTATGTCGCCGTGAAGATCGGCCTGAACGCGGGCCTTAAGCCCCTGACCTTCGCCGGGGTAAGGTTCTTCGCGGGCGGGGCCGTCCTGCTGGTTATAGCGGCGTTCATGGGGCGGCTTAAGCTCGGCTGGCGGGACATCTGGGTAATCGCCCTGTTCGGCATTTTCCAGACAGGGGTTCAAAACGCCCTGTTTTTCATGGGGGAGGAGTATACAAACGCCTCCGTCTCGGCGATATTCATAAACACTGCTCCGTTCTTCGTGATACTCGCCGCACCCCTTTTTTTCAATGTATCGCGCCTTACCGTCCCCCGCATCGCCGGAGTCATTATAGGCTTCGGCGGCGTGCTTGCGGCGTCCTGGAAATACGAGGCCCTGCGGGGCCGTTACGGGCTTGGAGTGCTGCTCCTGATGCTCTCCGCCGTTACCTGGGCAGGCTCGAATATCGCCGCGAAAAAAATAATGGCCAGGCGGGACACGCTTACGGTTACGGGCATGCAGATGGTCATGGGAGGCGCCCCGTTGATAGCCCTGGGGTTCAGATTTGAAGGGAAATTCATGGCCGGGGTGCAGCCTTCCGGATGGGTTGCGCTTGGCT
>JAJYGS010000038.1 GCA_021785055.1 Nitrospirota bacterium
GTCCCTCGCCAGGAGAGGCGGGACGGTGCTCCTCTTCGGCGGCTGTCCGCCGGGCACGCGCGCATGCTTCGACGCCGGAAGGATACACTACGACGAAATAAAGCTTGTCGGCGCGTTCCACTTCACGCCGTCAGACGTGAGAGTGGCGTACGACCTTTTGGTATCCGGCAGGCTGAACGTCTCGAAGCTCATCTCCGGCAGCTATCACCTGGACGACCTGCAGACAGCCTTCAACGAGCTTATCGGGGGCCGCGGGATAAAGTTCGCGATAATACCGTAACCAACCAACCCGCTGCCCAAGCCTTCCGCATATTGACTTCCCCCCGCCGTCAGGCATATAATTTATATTCGTCAATAATTCTCAAGGATCCCCATGCTCCCTTACGAGATACTCCGAAAAATAAAGAGGCTGGAGATAAAGACTTCCCGGCTTGTCGAGGGCGCGCTGTCCGGCGGATACCTCTCCACGTTCAAGGGCCGGGGGATTGAGTTCACCGAGGTGCGCGAATACGTCCCCGGAGACGACGTCCGGGCGATAGACTGGAACGTGACGGCCAGGACGGGCTATCCGCACGTGAAGACCTTCGTCGAGGAGAGGGACTTAACCGTCATGCTCGCCGTGGACCTGTCGGCCTCGATGGACTTCGGCACGACGACGCAGACGAAGCGCGAGCTTGCGGTGGAGTTCGCCGCCGCCGCCGCGCTTCTGGCCGTGCAGGGCGGGGACAGGGCCGGGCTTATTGCGTATACGGACAGGGTGGAGCTTTTTATCCCGCCGAGGCGCGGCAAACGGCACGTGATGGGTCTCCTGGCCGCGCTATCTACCGTTTCCCCGCAGGGGAAAAAGACCGATATTACCGTCCCGGCGCAGGCCCTTATGCGCTCGCTCAAGACCCGCTCCACGCTGTTCTGGGTTTCGGATTTTCTGGAAGGCGTAAATGTAAATGGCGGGGCCGAGGCCGGTCGGTCGGCCTTGAAGGCGCTCTCAAGGCGGCACGAGCTTGTGCCCGTCGTGCCTATAGACAGGCGGGAGGCCGGCGGCCCGGCTTCGGGATGGGGCACGACGGCGGAGTTGACGGATCCGGAAACCGGCGAATGCATACTCGCGGATTTCTCATCGCCTGCGTTTATCAGGGCATTCAAGGAATGGCGGGATTCCGCCGAAAAGAACCGCACCGCGCTTTTTAATTCGCTCCGGGCGGAGCCTGTATGGCTCTTTACCGGGAGCTCGCCCATAACGCCGCTTGCGGGATATTTTCACAGGCAGGCGAGGAGGCGCTGATGGGCCTGTTTCTGCACCCGGCCCTTCTGTGGCTTTCGGCCCTCGCGCCGCTAATCTTTTATATCGCCGTCCGCAAAAAGGAAACGTCGATTCCGTTCCCCGGCATATCGCTTGCCAAATCTCTTCCGCGCGCAAGGTTCTTATGGCTTTCGCCGCTTCTTCTCTCCCTTGCGTTTGTCTGTTTTACGGTTGCCGCCGCGCGCCCCAGATTGGCCCAGGGAGTGCAGAAAAAAAAGATTGTCGGAGTCGATGTCGCGCTTGCGATAGACCTCTCCGGGAGCATGATGGCCCAGGACTTGAAGCCCGACCGCATCGAGGCGGCTAAAGCGATGCTGAAGAGATTTATAAAGGGTTTCGACCAGGGCCGCATGGCGCTCGTGGCATTCGCCGGGCGTTCGTTCACTCAGTGCCCGCTTACGTCCGACGGCGATATACTTACAAGCCTGCTCGACCAGCTCGACGTAGGCTCCGTCCGGATTGACGGCACGGCCATCGGGGACGCGGTAATAAACTGCATAAACAAGTTCAAGGGAGAATCCGCCTCTAAGGTCATCGTCCTCCTGACGGACGGCGAGAACAATGCAGGTGCCGTAGACCCGATTACCGCGGCCCGCGCGGCGGCGAAGGAAGGGATAGAAATTTACGCCATAGGCATCGGCACGCCCGGAGGCGCACCCGTGCCCGCATACGGCCCGCTCGGGCAGAAGTTCTATTTGCAGGATCAGTTCGGGCACGTGCTTCTTGCCAAGGTGGACATGAATACGCTTAAGGAAATGGCCGCTATAACCGGCGGGAAGGCCTTCCAGGCGACGGACAACAAGGCGCTGAAGGACATATACGAAGCGATATCGCACATGAAGAAAAAAGAGCTGACCGTGGAGAAAATAAGAGGTTATCACGAATTGTTCCCGTATCCTGCCGGAGTGGGCCTGATGCTGCTTTTACTGGGCGGAGCGTTGTTTGCGGCGAGGAGGCGGCTATCATAAGCGCGTTCGGATACCCGGAGTTCTTATGGCTTCTTGTTCCCGTGGCGGCGCTGGGGATGGTATTCGTATATTCCGTGCGGAGGATGAAGCAGGCCCGTCTTGCCTTTTCCTCGCCCGTTATGATGGCGCGGCTGGGGCTGGGGAAAGGCTCCCGGAGATTTGCGGCAAGGGGTTTTTTAGTTATCGTCTCGGCTATCCTTGCCGTAACGGCCCTCGCCCGGCCTTTGGGGCCGCCCGCAGGCGCGCAGGAAGTCCCGGTCTCGATGGACGTAATAGTCGCACTCGACATCTCCGACAGCATGCTTGTCCCGGACAGTGGAGACCGAAGCCGGTCTGCCGGCGACAGGCTCTCCGCCGCGAAGGAATTTATAAAGAAGCTGGTTTCGGATGCTCCGGGAGACAGGTTCGGGCTGGTGCTTTTCTCAGGCGATTCCATAATAAGCTGTCCGCCCACGCTCGACCACGCAACATACCTCGAATTCCTCTCGGATGCGGACGTGACGAAGCAGGACCTTCCGGGGACGGCTATCGGTGACGCGCTCATCACCGCCGCGACGAAGTTCAAGAAGTCCAGCCTGCCGCGCGCGGTGGTGGTGGTTTCGGACGGGGAGAATACATACGGGCCCGACCCCGCGGGCGCGGCAAGGGAGGCGGCGTCGGCGGGGCTTAAGATCTATGCCGTCGGCGTCGGGACGTCGGCGGGCGGGAGGATACCGGAAGGGGTGGACTTCTTCGGACAGCCGAAATATAAAAGGGACAGGTCCGGGCAGACCGTCGTGTCGCGCCTGCGCGAGGGGGCGCTGAAAGCCGTCGCAGAGGCGGGCGGCGGGCGGTATTTCTACTCGCAGGATGCTGGCGCGGCGGGCAGTCTCGCAAAGGTGCTTTCGCCCAAAGCCGCGAGAAAATCAAAGGAAAAGTTCGCAGGCGCGGAGGAATACGGGCCGTGGTTCGCGCTCGGCGCCGCGGCGGCATTGGGAATGGCAACGATTTTGTAAGATTAAGAATAAAATCAGGGCCGACACGCGGGTGCGGCCCCTGCAGGCAGGCATGAATAAATTAATTTATATACTTTTGCTTCTCCCGGTATTGACCGCCTTCTCGCCGTTTATGACGCCGAACGAAAGGGGTATCTCCGCCTACGGCGCGGGGAAATACGAAGACGCGCTGTCTGATTTTACGAAGGCGGAAAAGGACAACCCCGGCAAGCCCCAGGCGCATATAAACCTCGGAGACGCGCTGTATAAAAAGGGACAGTTCGACCAGGCGGCGAAGGAGTATTCCGAGGCGGCGAGGCTTAAGCCCGACATGCCCCAGGCGTGGTATAACCTTGGAGACGCGCTCTACAGGGCGGGGGATTACAACAAGGCGCTACAGGCCTACCAAAAGGCGGACGCCTTAAGGAAGGACGCGGACACGGAGCACAACATAAAAGTGACTCTGGCGAGGATAAAAGAAGAAAAGGAAGCCAAGAACGGCCTCCGGGAAAAAAGCGGCGGCGGACAGGGCAATCAGGGCAATCAGAAAAAAGGCGGCAAGGGCAATGACAAAAAAGGCGGCTCCTCCGGCAATGCCGGTAGCGCGGCCATGAATAATCAGGCCGGACAGTCCCAGGGGCTTTCTCAGTCCGACATAGACGGGATGCTTGCGAGGCAGCGCGCACAGGAGAAGAGCCTGCGGAGTTACTTCCAGCCCGGCAAGAAGGAAGACCCCCTGAGCCTGCGCGAGGCGC
>JAJYGS010000160.1 GCA_021785055.1 Nitrospirota bacterium
GCCGAAGACAGACGCGCCTCTGTCTCAAGACGCTCCTCGCGCCCCCTTGCCGAACGTGTCTCAAGTTCGGCTTTCCGCTCCTCCAGCCTCGCCAGGTTATTCCTGGCGGCGGCAAGCTCCGCCTGGACGTCAAAAAGCCGGACACGCCCGCGTTCTATCTCCTGTTCGAGCGCGTGCGTGCTATCGACCTTCGACTGATACTCGACCTCAAGCGACTGCAATTGGGCGCGCAGGGTGTCGAGTTCTGTTTTAAGCGTCCCCTCCTCTTCCCGGAGGGACATGGAGTGGGCCTGGAGATCGTGCTCCTCGGCCTGAAGCCTGTCGATTTCGGACAGCCTGCGCTCTTCGCGCTCGTCGAGGTTTTTGATCTGGTTTACCGCCACCTCCGCGCGCGCCTCAAGGCGGCTGACTTCGGACTCCAGGCGATGCACTTCGCGCTGGTGCTCCATGAGCGCGCGCTCTTTCTCCGCGAGATGGAGCCTCGTCTCGGAGAGATTAGCCTCCCTCGCCAGGACGGCGTTTTTGGCTGCGGCTTCATGTGATGCAAGCCCTTCGCGCTCCCTGTCCGACTCCGCGCCCTTTGCAAGCAGGGCGCCATAGTCCTCCCAGGCCATTTTTAGCTCCAGGCCACGGAGTTCCAAGGAGAGCTTTTTGTATCTCTCCGCCTTCTTGGCCTGCCTGTCGAGGGAGCCTATCTGGCGCTTCACCTCGTGGATTATGTCGCTCACGCGGCTCAAGTTTTCTTCCGTTTCCTTAAGTTTTCCAAGCGCCTCCGTCTTGCGGGACTTGTATTTCGTAATACCCGCGACCTCTTCGATTATAAAGCGCCGCTCTTCCGGCTTGCTCGTTATAATCTGGCCTATTTTCCCCTGCTCGATAATGGAATAAGCCCTTGAGCCGACTCCGGTGTCCATCAAGAGGTCCCGGATGTCCTTCAGGCGGCATGGTATCTTGTTTATGAGGTATTCGCTCTCGCCGCTCCTGTAAAGCCTGCGCGTGATGGTTATTTCCTTGAACTCCGAGAACCCCAGTGAGTCCGCGCCTTCTACGTCCTGGAGAGTCAGGTTTATCTCCGCCATGCCGGTAGGCTTCCTGACCTCCGTCCCGTTGAATATAACGTCCTCCATTTTTTCTCCGCGCATGTTCTTGGCGCTCTTCTCGCCCAGAACCCAGCGGATGCCGTCGGAGATGTTGCTCTTGCCGCATCCGTTCGGCCCAACCACGGCGGTCATGCCCGGCTCGAAGGTGACGGAGGTCTTGTCCGCGAAGGACTTGAAACCTGTCATTTCCAGCTTGTGAAAGCGCATTTTTACCTCATTTTCGGGGTCTGGGATACCGGTTTTTGCATGGTTTTTCCGGTTGAATTTATATCACATGCGGCGGAAAAAATCAATCGGAAAGCGCTAAGAAATGTGGAGAGAAATTAACACAATACAATATTTAGTGTTTTTGAATGAATTCCTCGACCTTCCTTATAACGCGCCCCTTTTCCGCATCCAGGGTAAGCAAATGCCCGGAGCGCGTAACCCAGAAAATACCTTTATCTTTCGATGAGATATGGGCCAGTATGTAGTTCGGGCCGGAGGCGGCGACGGTAGGGTCGTTCCTGGATTGTATCACAAGGAGCGGCTCACTCACCTCCGGAAGTTTCCGGCGGGCGGTCTCTTCGAGTGAAACAAGCTGCCGCAGCGTGGTTATAGGAAAAAGGTCATAAGCCGGTCTTCCCGCGAGCGGCCTTTTATCATAGTAAAACGACGGTTTGTTGATTATATAGTCCGTGAGCAGGAAGCGGGAGAAGTGTTTAATCGCAAATTCCGGCGTTACAAGCCTGTGCTGCCCCTTTATGAATACGCACGGCGCGAGCAGCACAACTCCGGAACCTCTCGTTTTCACTGCCTTTTCCGCCGCAAGATCAAGCGCTATCGCGCCGCCCATGGAGAAGCCTATTATATATACCTTAGGGTATTTTACAAGCCTCTTAAGTCCTTGTTTTGACGCGGAAATCCACTCTTTTTCGGTAGAGCGCGCAAAGTCCTGCACGCTTGTGCCGTGGCCGGGCAGGAGCGGGGCGTAAACCGTTATATTTTCTTTACTTAGCGCAATGGCAAGGGGTTTTAAATCGAACGGAGTCGCGCCGAAACCATGTATCAAAAGGGCCGCCCTCGGCCCATTTTCCTGTATGAATATCGGCCCTGCGCCAGGCAGAAGACCGGTCTTCGGATCCCGCGGATGGACTGCGGCTTCCCGCGCCAGCATCGCGCGGCTCTCTATCCCTTCGAGCGCGCCGCACCCGGAGAAAAGCAGAATAACTACGAGAAACGGCAGTAGTATATATTTCCCGTGCCGCATTATTTTAGGCTTATGCTGCCGTCGGCGGGGTTATAGTTATATTTGCTTATGTCGATTCCGGCGCGGATGTATGGTTTAGCGGAGTCGAGGCTCGCGGGATAGCGGCCATTGTCCATCTGGTAGGTTTGGATGGCGTTTCGAATGTCGCCCAAGTCCACTTCCGCCTGCGCGCCCTTCGCCCTGTCAATCGAGCCTTTCAGCCCGTTTACATAGCCCTCCACCGGATTAACCGCGGGGTTTGCTTTTGCAGCGCCGCCGGTCTTGGGTATGGGAGGTGTTTCTGTCTTTTTCTGACATGCGGACAAAACGAACACCAGGGCCACAAATAAGAGCGGCAATATTTTTTTCATCGTTCAAATCCCATGTTATTTGAGTTTCCTGTCTTTTGTATCGAACGGGACGGTACGGCTGGCAAACCAGGTATGGAACACCGCCGAGCCGGCAAGGCGGTATTTAAGCTTACCGCCTGAGAATGCCTGCGAGATTTTCCCGCCGAGGTTTCCGTAGATTACCTTAACAGGCAGTACAACTTCGGCTGCGGAGCCGGAAGGTATGGATATTTCCTGCCCGGCCTGCCCGGACGCCACTTCCTTACCGGAAATATACGCATGATAATTAAGTTTAGATACGCCGACTGTAAACCAGTTCGGGTTCGTCACCCTCAGATATACCTTCGCGTCGAACCCGCCAAACGTCATGTCGGTCACCCTTACGGTCTCAAGCTCTATGGACATCTTCCTGACGGCGCTGTTCATGCCGCAGGCGGAAAGAAGGAGTGCGGCCAGGATTATAAATGCCGTCAGCAGCTTCTTTGTTTTCATCTTGCCTTCAGCACCGTTATCTTTAGCTTGCCCACGGTCTTTAGCAGATCAAGCTGCCTGTCCAGGCCGCCCACGGCCAGCCTGACGTGAGACGCGTCGGCGGGGAACTGGCCGAAGGTCGGGTCCACCGTTACCCACTTGCCGACGTAAACCTCGTTCCATGCATGATAATAGAACTTCCCGTCCATCAGCACAATACCGGAATCCATCCTGGCCGGTATGCCGGCGGCGCGGGCCAGCGCAAGGTAAAGCGTCGCATGCTCGTTGCAGTCGCCTGAGAGGTTATGCAGTACCTCGACGGCATCCGGTATTCCTGCGGAAGGATACTTCCTGAGATTCTCATAGACCCAGTACAGGAGCTTCTTGGCAGCGCCCAGCGAGTCCTTGTCCTGCCCGATAATCCCCCGCGCCTTGCTTATTATCTCCGGGTCATCCGACTGCACGAAGGGCTGGGGCTTGAGGAATCTTTCAAGCCCGGGCTCCTGCACCGGAAGCCTCACGGGTTTCATGCCGGACATATCCTCCTTTTTCGCCGTAAGGATTCCGCCTGAGAACCTCTGTCTTCCGCCGTCGACGGGCATCCCGGCGAAATCGGCTCCCTCAAGTCTCGCCTCCATAAAAGAGAGGCTTCGCGGGTCGGCGACTGCCGTCCCTTCCGCCGGGACGGAGGCAAGGGCCGTGATGTCCGGGGGCGCGGAGGTCTTCAAATCAACCGCCTGCGCCCTGGTTTCCCTGAGGTATGTGAAGCCCATAGGCCCGGAGGATTTAACGGTGCCAAGTTCCGGGCTTATCCAGTCGGTTCCTTCTATTCCGGCATAATTCTCAT